>JBAQYG010000027.1:0-6714 GCA_049299915.1 Minisyncoccia bacterium
ACTTGGTGTTATCAACACCGGCTACTTTGGTCCTTTGACCTTGGCTGCCGTAAATAGCTTCCAAATCAAATACAGAAGCGAAATTCTTGACCCCTTAGGTTTAACCAATGCAACTGGATTCGTTGGCACCTCAACTCGTGCTAAATTGAATGCTTTGTATTGCAATTAAGAGGATTCTGCATGTTTTTAAAAACCACCCTTCGGGGTGGTTTTTGTTTTATCTATCTTTTTGTTATAGTAAAAAGGTCCCTTTTCTATGAAAAAAATTACTTCAATTTCTCTGACAATTCTTTTTATTACCGTTTTCTCTTTTCAAATAGCCCGGGCCGAAACTCTTAATCAAGTAAGTGATTTTTACGTTAATTCTGAATATGATTTAAGCGGTCGAAGCAAGCTGACAGCTGTTTTAAAAGTAATTACAGATAAGTTTTACATTTACTTCGATAGATCTTGGTTGGAATCCTTAGAGCCATCAGTTAGGGATAAGGTTATAAATAAAACAATTGTTTTATCCTATAATTTCCAAAATAAAGATTATTATAATCTTATTCAAACCTTTGGACCCGAACCTCTTCAATCCACAAATTCCTCTGATCCTAGATTGATTCTATTAGTACACCCCCTTAGCCCTGAAGTGGGCGGTTATAGCCAAGGGAATGATCTCTATCCAGCCAATGTCTATACCAATTCCAATCAAAGAAACATTGTTTATTTCAATGCTAATAATCTACTAGAAGAGAATAGTAGCCAGAATAATGCCTATTATTTAGCTCACGAATTTACCCATCTTTTAACTTACAATCAAAAAAACGTTAAAAGCAATAAAAGCGAATCTCCTTGGCTTTCAGAATTGTATTCAGAAGCCACTTCTTATCTATTGGGTTATGACAATGGGATAAATTCTCCCCTTACAGAAAGATTGAAAGATTTTAGTGTTAATCCTCATGGTAATTTAGGGGATTGGCAAAACACCTTAAGCGATTACGCTTCAGTTAAGATATTAAGCCAATATATTATTGATCATTATGGTTTCAAAGTTTTAACCGTTGCTTTTCAATCTAATCTTATAGGAGAGGATTCTCTTAATTACTCTCTTAAGAAATGGGGTTACAAAGAAAGTTTTAGCGATATCTATCATAATTGGCTTCTAGCGGTGCTTATTAATGATTGTCATTATGGGGATAAATACTGTTTTAAAAGCGAAGCCCTTAAAGATTTAAGAGTATATCCTATAGGTTACTATGCCCCTATGTATACTAACGGAGTCTTTACTATAGAAGAAAAAATTAAATCCCTTTCGGGCAGTTGGCTCAAAATAGTCGGAGGAAAGGGGACTGTAAAAGTTAACGTTCATACAGATACCCCAGACAAATTTAAACTCATTTACCTTTCTTCGACTAACGGCAATAATTATCAAATAAACGATGCGTTTATTTCTAACGGTACGGGTGAAATCTATTTTCCTAATTTTGACCCTCAAAAATCAGCCGCCTTACTTATTCCTTATTGTTTGAATAATGGTACCCAAAGTTGCAATTATAGTCTGCAAATAGTCTCTAATTCTAATATAGATGAAGAAGCTATTATTATTAAGCTTCGTCAAATTATAGTTATTTTACAAGCCCAGCTTGCCCAGCTCCTAAAACAAAGAGGATTAACTGCTTAAAAACCACTCGTTATGAGTGGTTTTTTATTCCTAGTAGATTTTATAGAATCATTATGAAGCAACACACAGGTGTTTCGAGCAGTGTTTTTAGTAAGTTCGTGTACACTTTAGATTTAGATGTATACAAACTACCAAGTTTGTATACACTTGTAGGTGTAATGTATACAAACATAGGTATTTTGTATACATTACTAGAAAGATATTGACAATTGTATGCAAATTGCATACAATTGTATGCAAATTGCATACACCATTTAATATGTTCAAATTTACTAGAAACGGACAATTAATACTGGAACTCTTTTTTAAAGATCCAGAGAATTCCTTTTATACAAGGCAAATCGCTAGGTTACTAAATAAGGAACCTGGAGTTTTTCAAAGAGACTTAATTAAACTAGTAAAAGATGGAATATTAGTGTCAAAAAAACAAGGGAATAATGTATTCTATTCTCTAAATCAAAACTATTTTCTTCTTCAAGAGCTTAAGGATATTTTTAAAAAGACAGTAGGCATAGAATATCAGATTAGGCTGTTATTGAATAATTTTCCCACTAAAATAAAAAAAGCTTTTATTTACGGATCCGTAGCTGCTAATAAAGAAACTGCTTCCAGTGATATTGACTTACTTTTAGTAGGAACTATTGATGAACCACTACTAGCTAGTAAAATAAGCGATTTGGAACGTGTTTTGGGTAGAGAAATTCATTATGTTATAATGATTCCAGCAGAATATCAGAAAAAAAAGAGTGATATGGATTCTTTTCTCGTCAATATTGAAAATAAACCAATAATAAATTTAATTTAATGGAAGACCCTTTTCAAAAGTATCTCGACGAGGGAAAAATAACCAAAGAATTTATAGGCCCAGAGCAAATAAGAAGTGCTTATGCTGGTGCGTCGGAAGATTTAAAAGCAGCTGATTTTAATCTTCAAGCATATGCCAAAGTTACCTATGATTATGCTTACAAAGCTATGCAAAAAATGGGGAGGGCACTTATTCTATCCTTTGGATATCGTCCAAAAGTTACTAATTACCATAAAACGGTAGTTGATCTATCCGGAGAAATTCTGGGCAAAGAGTTTTCAGAATTAATAGCCCATTTTGATAGAATGAGACAAAAGAGAAATGCTTTTACCTATAACGAGCCTGATTTAGTTATTAGCCAAACAGAAGCGGCCAATGCATTAAAAACTGCCAACGATTTTCTATTGGTTGTGAGGAACTTTATTAATAAAAATGGTTATCAAGGAATACTCCTTTAACTTAAAATTTCATAATAATACAAGCATTCAAAAAACTACCCTTACGGGTAATTTTTTATTCCAAGTTTTATTCTAAGTGTACCTTATTTTTGAGTTCTTCGTACTAAAGAATCCGCCATAACCTTATTATATAGAAGTTGATTTGACTTTTAAAACATGCTAATATGGTATAGCTTACAAATTAACCCATACCATATTAGTATGAATTACCTTCAAGACATTTATAAAACAAGGCTAGAATCGAAAAAAGACCAATTAGATAAAATCCGACCAATTTCACCAGCCATTTTAAGTAAAATTAGAGAAAAATTAAAAATAGCGGCCACCTATAATTCAAATGCTATAGAAGGTAATACTTTAACATTAAAAGAAACATTCTTAGTAATTAACGAAGGTATTACTGTAAGAGGCAAATCGCTCAAAGATCACTTAGAGGCTCAAAACCACTACGAAGCAATAGATTATCTATATGATATCGTTGATCAAAAAAGTAAAATAGAGCCATCAGAAAAATTGATTAGGGAAATACATAAATTAATTTGCTCAGACACGCTTAAAGAAGAAGCTGGCAATTATAGAAAAAGCAATGTGATTATTAATGGGTCTAATCATAAACCCCCAGTAGTAGCCGAGATATCACCACGCATGAATGAATTAGTGAGATATTGGAAGCTAAATGAAAGAAAAATGAATCCTGTAGAATTAGCTGCTATAATTCACCATAAAATAGTTTATATTCATCCTTTTACGGATGGTAATGGTAGAACAGCGCGGGCTATAATGGATTTAATTCTCTTGCGGAGTGGTTACCCCTTAGCTATTGTCCTAAAAAATGATCGTAAAAAGTACTACAAATATTTATCCATGGCTGATGCTGGTAATTATAAGCCGTTTGTAAGTTTTATAGCCCAAACAGTTAATTGGTCTTTAGATTTATATTTAGAAGCTCTTTCTGATAGGGCGACACAATGGCTGTCTCTATCTCAGCTAGCTAAAAAATTCAAATTAACAGAAAGGCACCTTAATCTCTTGTGTCGGAATGGCAAACTCGAAGCGCATAAGGAAGGGAGAATCTGGATGGCCACAACTGCTAGCGTGGAAAAATATTTAACAGATAGACTTAGACAAAAATAATTTGGATTTTAAAAAACCACTCGTTATGAGTGGTTTTTTATTCCAAATGGATTTTATTTTTGAAACCCTCGTAACGAGTAAGAAGATTGGGATAAGATTTTAAACTAGAATCAGTGTTCAAAATCTTTTTAGCTTCTTTCTGAGCAGCTTCTATGAGCTCAGTATTTTTTAAAGCATTCATTATTAAATCCGGTATGCCAGATTGTTTGTGGCCTATAAAATCTCCTGGGCCACGCAGAAGCAAATCTTTTTCTGCCAAGCTAAAGCCATCATTATTTTTTTCCATTATTTTAAGACGAGCCGATACAGTTTTAGCACTGTCTTTGGCAAAAAGGTAACAATAGGATTGGATATCACGCCTGCCTACACGACCCCTAAATTGATGTAGTTGAGCCAAACCAAATAGTTCTGCTCCTTCTATAATCATAATAGTGGCGTTGGGCACATCTATACCTATTTCTATAACAGAAGTGGCCACTAAAACATCTAAATCACCATTCATCATCTTAAGCATAGTGGCATCTTTTTCTTGAGCTTTCATTTTACCGTGCAACATTCCCACTCTTAGATCTGGCCAAATGTCTTTACTATATTTTTCAAATTCGTTTTTAACTGATTTTACATCCTGATCCAACCACTCTCCATAAGCTAATAAATTTTTTCTAGCATTTTGGGGAAGATTAATATCACCCTCAATTACTGGTGGTTCTATACGGGGGCAAATAATAAATGTTTGATGACCTTTTTTAGCTTCGCTTCTTACAAAATCGAGTACTTCCTTTTGTTGATAAGGAAGAATAACTTTAGTGGCAATTGGTTTTCTATCGGCAGGCATTTCTTTTAAAATAGAAATATCAATATTCCCGTAAATAGCCAAACTTAAAGTACGGGGGATAGGAGTAGCGGTCATAGACAAGAGATGGGGCCATATTTTTTGCCCACTAGTTTTAATTAAATTAGTACCGAGCGTTTTTCTCTGCTCTGTACCAAAACGATGCTGTTCGTCTATTATTACTAATCCCAATTTAGAGGGTGTTACCTTTTTTTGGATAAGAGCATGGGTACCTATAATAATCATAGGCTCTCCCAAGCAAATCTTTTTTATAAGAAGTGGTTTGGAAACACTGCCAGTTAAGCCATCGTCGCTTAAGATACTATCGTTAGAAGTTAAGAGGCAAATCTTGTGCGGATAATTAGTGAGAAATTTAGTAAAGGTCTGAAAATGCTGTTTAGCTAAAATAGCTGTAGGAGCCATTATGGTTACCTGCCATCCTTCTCGTACAGTTAGTAGTGAGGCCACTAGAGCCACCAGGGTCTTCCCAGAACCGACATCACCCTCAAGGAGCCTATTCATAGGGCGACCAGTCTCCATATCCTGCATGATCTGCCAGAGAGCTTCACGTTGGGAATGGGTTAATTTAAAAGGTAGAGTTTCCAAGAACTTTTTAACAACTGTTATGTCAGCTTTTATCTTAGGAGCTTTAAGGGTTTGGAATTTAGCTCTTAATTGTAAGAGATGAATTTGGGTTAAAAATACTTCCTCAAAAGTAAATCTTTTTCTCGCTCTTTCGGCACAATCAATATTAGTAGGGAAATGAATCTCTTGGAGAGCTTTACCAATAGGGTATAGCTTATAAGCTTCAAGGATTTCTTTAGGAAGCCCGTCAGGAAAGCTATTAACGTATTCGTCTATAATGGGTTTTATAAAATATCTTAAAGCCCTTGAAGTTAATCCTCGGGTTTCTGAATAAATAGGAATTAATCCTTGGGTATGTTTGGAATTAAAATTATGATTTTCCCCAGTTAAACTGATTATTTCATAAGCAGGATTAGAAAGGAAAAGTCTGTTTTTTACTTTTTTGTTGGGAGCAACCTTGCCAGCCAAACTTACCAAAGAACCAACCGGTAAATTTTTTTCTAAATAAGATTGGTTGTACCAGACAGCTTTTATGGAACCAGTCTCATCCGTGACAGTAGCTTCAGTAATAGATAACTTCCGTGCCCAGATATGATTGGTTTTTATTTTTTCAACCGTAGCCATCACACTAGCCGTTTCACCCAAAACTAGATCAGCTATCTGTTTACTTTCTGAGAAGTCTTGATAACGAAAAGGAAAATACCTCAAAAGGTCGTCCACCGTTTTGAGTCCCAATTTATTGAGACGGGTTAAATAAGCCGGGCCTATACCTTTAATAGTGGCCAAGTCATTATTTAAAATATTTGAAATGGTTTTACTAGTTGAAACCATGGAAGATAAATTTTTTCATACCGGGATTAATATAGGTAAGAAGACGAAGTGTTTGTTGCCTTAAGTTAAGCTCTTTAGGAATATTATTAAGATTTTTAATAATAAGATCGTAAGTTTCTTGATTATTAATTTCTTCTTCAGGGGTATTAAGCAGTATATCTTCCAAGTTGTTTAAAGCAGATATCGCATTATCTTTGGTATAGATTTTACCGTTAGAGTCTACTACTATTTCTTGTTCGCTTTCTCGAAGAAGTCCTACCATTTTTGCAATACTGTCTGTTCCATCAATAGCTCTACGAAAACGGGTGTCCTCATTACCATCTTCTACTCCTAAAATGTCATTATCTTTCCCATTTTCTGTTCTAAAATGTATGTCTTTTTCGTCCATAATAATCTTTATTAG
>JBAQYG010000028.1:0-1509 GCA_049299915.1 Minisyncoccia bacterium
GTACAAAAACAACAATTATGGGTCAGAACGGTGCTGGTAAAAGTACTATTTTTGGTCTGATTAATAGAGATATCTTACCCGATGATGGAGCCATAAACGTTGGAGAAGATATTTCTATCGCTGTTTCACGTCAGGTAATACCTAGAAATGATCTCGATTTAACTGTGAGAGAATTTTTTGAAAAAGCCTTGTTAGAATCTTCTAATAAAAAGGCTTATGATATTGACCCTAAGATAGACAATATTTTAGAGGCAGTTCATTTTGAAGCGCCTCATGATAGAATCATTAGATCATTTTCTGGTGGTCAGCAGGCTAGACTACTTTTAGCTTCAGCGCTTATTCAAAATCCAGATTTGCTCCTATTAGATGAACCGACAAATAATCTAGACAGGGCGGGTATTGATCATCTCACAAAATTTTTAATTGATTATAAAAAAACCTGTATTGTCATATCTCATGATGCAGATTTTCTAAACAGTTTTACCGACGGAGTTTTGTATCTTGATTTGTTTACCAAAAAAGTGGAGCAGTACATGGGAAATTATTTTGATGTACGAGAACAAATTATCTTACGCCAAGAAAAAGAAAACAGAAAAAATGCTCAATTAGCCAAAGAAATTCAAGAGAATAAAGATAAAGCCAATTTCTTTGCTCACAAGGGTGGGAAATTACGCTTAGTGGCCAAAAAAATGAGAACAAAAGCCGAAGAACTTGAAGAAGAAAAAGTAGATACACGCAAAGAAGACCGAACAATTCACCCTTTTATTATTCCTGCCCAAGAAGATGCTTATGGGGAAATTGTTCATATATCTGCCTATAAAACTATAAAGAACTACAAAGCTCTGCAACGTAAAACGGATATAAGCCTTAAACGTAACGAGCATTTACTCCTTAAAGGTCCAAATGGTATTGGTAAAAGCACTCTACTAGAGCTCATTGCTAATAATGAAGCTGAAGGCACTAAAATTGCTCCTAACGTAGAAATCGGCTATTACCGTCAAGATTTCTCCACTCTAAATTTCGAAGATACTACTTATCAATCTCTTTCTGAAGTAGCCAAGGATAAATCTGACGAAACAATAAGACACATGGCAGCTGGTTTTCTTATTACTAGTGATGTTATGAATACTAAAGTCGGTCATTTATCGGAAGGACAAAAGGGATTAGTAGCCTTTGCTAGACTTGTTTTACAAAAACCAGGACTGCTAATTTTAGATGAGCCTACAAATCATATAAATTTTCGTCATATTCCTATTATTGCCGAAGCTCTAAATAAATATGAGGGTGCCATGATTATAGTAAGCCATTTGCCGGAATTTATAAGTAAAATTCGTATAGATCAAACTTTAGATTTAGATAAGTAATATTTTCAAACAAAAAATACCCGCTAATGGGTATTTTTTAAATAGGCAGAATTATACTTTAGTAATTTTCGGCTTTAACCTCAAAGTAAGCTTGAGGGAAATGACAATTTGGACATTCCGTTGGAGGAGTTGTCCCTCTATGGAC
>JBAQYG010000029.1:0-64660 GCA_049299915.1 Minisyncoccia bacterium
GCGTCATGGAGAAGCGACTAATAATACACAACGCTATTTTAGTAATTATCCGGAGATTAAAGTTGCTCACTTAACTCCGAAAGGAAAACAAGACGTAGCAATTGCGGCTAAGCGTATTTCCAAACAAAAAGAAAAAATAGATATTATTGTTTCTTCGGATTTAGCTAGGACAAAAGAAACTGCCGATATAGTTGCTAGTATTTTGAATGTTCCAGTAATCTTTAATAAGAATTTTAGAGAATTTAATGTAGGGAGTCTCAATGGTAAATCTATTAATGAGGAACAATTTCATGATTTTAAAAAGAGCCATAAGGAGAGAGATTTCACGAGTAGCGGTGGAGAAGATTATCTAACCCTTCAAAAAAGAATGATTCAGGGATTAAAGGAGGTAATTAGCCAATATCCTCAAAAAAATGTTTTAATTGTTTCTCATGAAACCAATTTAATAGCTCTTTTGAATTCCCAGAAACAAGACTTAAAAGAGTTTAAAAATGCTGATTTAAAGAAGTTATCATGGGCTCATTTACCAATTAATACTCAAGGAGAAAGTGATCTCCATCGTCCCTATGTAGATGAAATTAAATTAAAGTGTCCTAAGTGTGGTGAAGGTATGATCAGGGTACTTGATTTAATAGATGTTTGGTTTGATTCTGGGTCTATGCCCTTTGCACAATGGCACTATCCTTTTGAGAACAAGAATTTAATAGACAAAAAAATAGCCTATCCAGCAGATTATATTTGTGAAGCGGCGGATCAAACCAGGGGTTGGTTTTATACTTTATTAGCCATTTCCACATTATTAGAGAAGGGACCATCCTATAAAAATGTAATTTCAGTAGGATTGGTTTTAGACGAAAAAGGAGAGAAAATGTCTAAAACAAAGGGCAATATAGTTGATCCGTGGTCTCTCTTTAATTCTTATGGTGCCGATGCTCTGCGCTGGTATTTCTTTAGGGTCAATGCTCCCGAAGAAAGCAAATTATTCTCAGAGAAAGAAATGCTTCAATATTTCCGTAGGTTTATAATGCCCCTTTGGAATGTTTATCTGTTTTATGAAATGTATCGATCTAAAAGCGTGGTGACCTTACCAAAGAAGGCTCCAGAAGCAAGCCATTTACGAATTTTAGATAAATGGATATTAGTAAGAACATCTGAAGTTGCCGATCAAGTTAAATTACTTCTGGATCAATATAAAATAAACGAAGCTAGCAAAGAATTGGAAAATTTTGTTGATGATTTATCCCGTTGGTATCTACGTCGTTCTCGAAAAGTTTTTCAAAAACCAAATTCTTCTAATGAATTGAAAATAAGTACTACAGTTCTCTCTTATGTTTTAGGCGAAACCGCTAAAATAATTAGTCCTTTCTGTCCATTCTTAGCTGAAACTTTATGGCAAAAATTGGGAGGTAAGAGTTTGGCAAAAAGTGTTCATCTTTGTGATTGGCCAAAAAGTAAAAAAATAACTTCTTCAAATAAGAAATTATTAGAGCAAATGAACGTTATAAGAAATTTAGCTAGTGTTGGCTTACAAATAAGGCAAACTTCTGGAATAAAAGTACGTCAACCATTGAGTACTCTCGAGATTTCAGTTTCCACCTTCAAAAACATTAAACAAATAGAGTTTTGGGGAATCTTGAAAGATGAACTGAATATAAAAGAAATAAAAAAGGTTAATCAATTTAGTAAGAAAGATAATTGGAAAATAGGCGAGTTAGGTAAGCTCAAAGCTAATTTGGATACCAATATCACCAAAGAGCTTTACGAAGAAGGGCTCATGAACGATCTTATCCGTGGACTGCAAGACTTAAGACAAAAAACCGGATTAAAACCAGATAAATTTATTAATCTTTGCCTAAACACAGCAAATGAAGATATAGAAAATATCTTGAGAACCAATGAGAAGATTATAAAAGAAGCAGTTAAAGCAAAAACCCTATCTTTTGAAAAAGACCCCAAAACTAATGCACCATTAGAAATAGAAATGGGAGAAACAATAGTTAATGCCTCTCTAAAAGAGATATAAGAAAAAACCCATGCTTTCAAGCATGGGTTTTTCAATTAGGCTTCAATAACAATGGGTAAGACCATTGGACGTCTCTGGGTTTTCTTAAAGAGGAAGATACCTAGCCCCTCTCTGATATTATTTCTGATGTAGGTCACATTAATCCTAGGATCTTTGACATTACCAACGCTAGTTTTAACAATTTGCGCTATTTTATCCTTAGCTTCTTTTAGTAAGTCTTGAGATTCTTTCATATAAACAAATCCTCGAGAAACAATTTCTGGTTCAGACATGAGTACTCCATATTTTCCTAAAACAGCGATTACCACAAAAATACCATCTTGAGAAATAGTATTTCTATCGCGTAGAACTACTTCTCCGACGTCTCCTACACCAAGCCCGTCGATCATAACATAGTTGGCTGGTACAAACTTTTCAGTCAATGTCATTTTCTCTTTTGTGAGTTCTACGACTTGTCCATTAGAAGGTATGGCTATATTCTCTTCGGGAATGCCCACTTCTATTGCCAAATTAGCATTAGAACGTCGCATAGAATAATGACCGTGAATAGGTAAGAGATATTTAGGATGAGTTAAACTCATCATAAGTTTAAGATCTTCTTGTTGGGCGTGTCCACTAGCATGAATATCTAACATCTTATAATGGAAAACTTTGGCTCCTTGTTTTAAGAGGGTATCTTTAAGATTTTGGACGGCTAATTCATTACCAGGGACAATAGAAGAAGAAAATATTACAGTATCTCCTTTTTCTATATGAAGTAATTTATGCTCACGATTAGCTATCTTCATAAGAGTAGCATTATCCTCTCCTTGGGCACCAGTACATAAAATAGCCACTTCTTGAGGAGGGAGATGCAGAGCTTCAGACAGGGGAATAATAGTTCCTTTTTTAGATTTGAGGTAACCAAGCTTTTCGGAGACATCCACGTTAAACTTCATAGAGTAGCCCTCAATAGCTACTTTTCTGCCCAGTTTTTCACAAATAATGAGAGCTTCTTGCAGACGACTAATAAGGGAAGAAAAGGTAGCTAAAATGATTCTACCTTTTGCATTAGCGAATAAAACTTCAAGGTTATCCATAATCACACTTTCAGACATGGAATAACCTGGAACTTCGGCATTAGTAGAGTCAATCAGAAGCATATCTACTCCACCATCAGCCAAACGAACTATATGATTAAGATCAGCTGGTTTATCACCGATTGGTTGTAAATCAAATTTAAAGTCACCAGTTAAAATTAATGTACCAACAGGAGTTTTTACAAAAAGACCAAAGGCATCGGGGATATTATGATTAACATGGAAAGGCTGAACACTAAATGGTCCTAAATTGATACTCTCGTTTCCATCGGGATTAACAAGTCGAATATCCAGTTTTTTTAATTTAGGAAAATCTTCTTGTCTTCTTAAAATAATGGCTCGGGTTAAAGGAGCTGTGTAAATGGGGGGATAATCTAATTTGTCTATAAGATAAGGGATAGCCCCCAAATGGTCGTAATGACCATGAGTAATAAAAGCCCCTAGAATCTTTTTTTCAGGATTATTAACTAGATATTCTATATTGGGCACAATGAAATCAATGCCAGGCATTGTTTCATCCGGAAAACGAAAACCAATATCAACAACAATGATTTGATTCTGATATTCAAGAAGAAGCATGTTACGACCCACCTCTTCAAAACCACCCAAAGCAATAATTTTTAAAACTTCATTATTTTTTGGAACGATAGGATTTGATGGTTGGGGAGCGGGGATAGTTGTAGAACTTATAATTCTCACCCCCGGATTACCGCCCTTTAAATCAGTTCCTCGGTTGGGATTTTTGGGTGGATAGTGTTTATAATTTTGTCTGTGGGAATGAAAATTCCCATGAGGCTGAGGTTTAGATGTTTCCATAAAATTATTTTCCCATTATATTAAAAGGGATTTTTATTATTTAAATTGAATAAAGATTAAAAACGATAGTGGATACTTAAATATGGTGCCGTCGGCCGGAGTCGAACCGGCAAGGCCAATGGCCACAGCGTTCTGAACGCTGCGCGTATACCAATTCCGCCACGACGGCATTTAGACTAACGGCTTAAGCGAGTGTGAATATACCAATCAGCTACGTTGTTGTAACGATCAGAAAGATAGCTGCCTTCACGCAAGGTGTTTCCTATTACACTGGGACTTAGGGCATATAATTGCAGAGGATTACCCAGGGTAAAACAAGGGCTAGCCTCTAGTAAGATATTTTGTAGTTCAATTAAATCAGCTTCTCTCTTAGAAGGATCACTAATTTGTTGAATTTCTTCTAATAAAGCATCGGCATTTTTGTCGCTAAAGTTGCTGAGATTGAGGCTACCATTAGTATGCCAAAAATTGTAAGGGTCTGGTTCTCGACCGTAAAATTCTCCAAAGAGTAAGACTTCATAATTCTTGTTAGGGATAGTATCTGATTCAAGCTCTACGAGAGAGACAATTTTAATTGTGGTTGGAATCCCTATGGAATCCCAATTGGCTTTAATAATTTCAGCGGCAGCCGTTAATTCTGGTAAATCAGCTACGGTTAAAGTTATACCGAGTGGTTGATAGGTATCAGCTACCTTTTTTTGTTTGATGATCTTTTCCCAATTAGAAGACTCATTTAAATGGTAAGTTTCTCCTAAAATTTCTCGACTATGAGTTGGATTATACACTAATGAAGTTGTTGGAACTGAGTTATAACCAAGAAATCCTTGGCTAATTAAATTATTAGCTTCCAAAAGATTGTTTCCGAAAGCTTTTTCTTTAATCGTTTTCCTATCAATGGCTTCATTAAGTGCTAAACGATTATCGACATCACCGAGAAGAGAATTATTACTTTTTAAATTATAAAAGACAGCGTAATAGCGGGGAAGTTCAATCGTTTCGAAATAATTTGAACGATTTTTAATAGTTTCTTTAAAAGAGATAGGAATATTACTTAAAGAAGTAACTTCCTTTTTTTGAAAAGCGGCTTTTAATTCATCATAATTTTTATAGAAGCGATAGGTAATGGTACTAATATTGGGCATCTTCTCAAAATAATAGTCATTAGCCTTTAAATCATAGCTAATAATATTACCCAATGTATCTTTGGTTAAACTAGAAAAAATGTAGGGTCCAGTTCCCACGGGTTGTAAACTATATTTGGTAAAGGCTAAGTTTTTGACGTTAATCTGACTCCAAATATGAGAAGGAACAATTTTTACTGTTAAATTATCTTTAAAACCTACATAAGGTTTATTAAGGTGAAATTGAACTACGCTTTGATTAACCTTTTCGGTTACTACTCCCAACCAATTACTTCGCCAAGGGCTATGGAAATCAGGGTCTTGAATAGCTTCTATGGTGAAGATTACGTCATCGGCAGTAAAATCTGTACCATCTTGCCAGAGAACATTTTTGTTGAGAATAATAGTATAGGTCTTACCGTCTTCACTGACATCATATTTTTCAGCCAAAGATGGCTTTAAATTATTTTGATCATCAATAGTGAAGAGGCTGCTATAAATCAGAGCTTCTAATTCGGTGTCAGCTTCATTGGCTTGGGTTACTATAGGATTCAAAAGATAAGGTTGGCCTACTATACCTACAGTCATTTTACCCCCAGTAGCTGGAACGACTTTTAGATATTTATGGGCTACGTTATTAACCAAAATGATTCCGGCCGTGAGAATGACAAGAATTAAAGATACCAAAACAACTTTTTCTTTTAAAGAAAAAAGGTGCCAATATTTTTTTGAAAAGGCTACCATAACATTTTAATTAGATCGCAAGACTTAGGGTTATTTTATTTTCAACAAAGCCAAACACAGTCCTACGAAAATAATACCAATAATAACGGTTACAGTAAAAATCCATTTTTCTGCTCCACGTCGAGTGGTTAAAAAGCTACTTTGACCACCAAATGTTTCACTAAGGCCAGATTCTCCTTGTTGAAGGATAACCAAGATGGCGAGGATAACTCCTAAAACGATTAAAGCGATTTTAATGAGAGAGACGATAGGCATAACTTATGTTTGTTTATTAACGGTAGCCAAAATATTGGCTATTCCTAATATTAAAGACGAAATTAACAAATTACTAAATCCAGTCACATTAAACTCTGGCACTAAAGCCATAGCTATCTTAAGAAGAATTAGGTTTAAAACGATGGCAAATAAGCCAAAAGTAATCCAAATTAGGGGCTTAGAAACAAATGACAGGATGGGTCTGAGGAAGATATTGATAGTCCCGATAACAGCGCTAAGCTTCAGTAATGTAACTAAATCCCCATCAAATGTCAAGACATGAAAATGTTCTAAGGCTAAAACAGCGATAGCATTAAGAATGATTTGTAAGATGATTTTTTGCAATAGAACCCTCATTGAAAACCTAATTATTTCTTTTTAATATAGGAATAAGGCTCTGACCATTCATTTCTGGTGGCTTAGAAATGCTCATTAATTCTAAAATGGTGGGAGCTATATCTGCCAATGTACCAATAGAAAGTTTTTCTCTTTTTTGGCTTTCGGATGTAAATCGAGGGGTAGCCAATTTATACTCAGGATCTATTAACCAGAAGGGAACCGGATTTAAATTGTGTTGAGTATCAATTTCTCCAGTAGTAGGATTTATCATTTGCTCTAAATTACCATGATCAGAAGTAACTATAACAGTGTAGTTTACTGCCAGAGCCTTATTAATAATTTGATTGACTTTATCATCCATAATTTTAACAACATCTAAACCAGCTTGGAAATTGCCAGTATGAGCGATCAAATCAGAATTAGCATAATTCACCAAAATAAAGTCATAAATATTATCATCCATAGCTTGCAGGAGTCGTTCGTTAACTTCCCCAATGGCCAAAGAGGGAGATTCTTCCAAATGCCCAGTTTTAATAGAAGGTACTATTACCCAATGCTCACTAGGATATGGTTTTTCTTTAAGTCCATTGAAGAAATAAGTAACTGCAGCATATTTTTCAGATTCAGCAAGATGTAGTTGACGTTTACCACTATCAGAGAGCACGCGAGCTAAGGGATTATTAACTACATCAGGGTCATATAGATAGGGAGTAGTGAAATCTGGATGGTATTTAACCATTGAGAGTAAATGCAATCCTTCTAATTTTTTGGTTTCAAAATAATTAAAATGAGGCAAAGCAAAGGAGCTAAACAACTGTCGAGCCCTATCTTCCCTGAAATTTGTAAAAATTAAAGTATCATTACTTTGAATGGGGTGTGAGGGATTTTCTCCACCAAGAGAAACTGGATCGATGAATTCATCGTTAATCCCTTGGTTATAATTATCTTTTAAGTATTCTTCCCAATTATTGGTTACCTTGGACCTGAGACCAGTGAGATTGTCGTAGCAAATTTTAGTCCGACCCCAATTCTGGTCTCTATCCATAGCAAAAAACCTTCCAGAGATTGTATTCACAATGCCTCCGTAAGGAGTTATTTTATCCTGTAATTCTTTCAAAAAAACAATTCCTCTTTTTGGACCAGAATCGCGACCATCTAGAAAAATATCTAAATAAGAATTTTTGATACCATTTTCAAAGGCCGCTCTAGTAGTAGCAATTAAATGATCTAAATCTCCATGAATAGGAGTATTGGTTAGGAGCCCAAGGATATGAAGAGAGCCATTATTTTTAGAGACATTTTTAAGGGTTTCCACTAGATTAGATTGTTTAAAAAATCCACCACTTCGAATGTCTGCGTTTATTTTAGTAGCATATTGTTTAACAGTTTTACCTGCACCGATAGTCATATGGCCCACTTCACTACCACCAAGATCTTGCCATTCTAAGCCAACGGCATTACCACTTGCCTGAAGAGACCCAATAGGGTAATTGTTAAACCATTTTTCGAGTTGAGGTGTGCCAGATTGCCAAATAGGATTAGTAAAATTATTTTGTCCTATACCCCAACCGTCCAAAATTATTAAAAGTATTTTTTTAGGAGAACTCATATGATACATTTTAGCAGAAAATCCCTTTCCTTTCAAAAAATATTTCTAGTTTTTGTTATTTTAATCTTTTTGACAAGAATTGAATTTATAGTATACTATAAGACAGGCTAAAATATTAGCCAGTTATAAACTTAATAGCAGAATGGCCAAGAGAAGATTGCTTTTTCCCGATATGAATTTGTTACCCACCATTTTTATCTTATTCGCTAACTCAATTTTCAGAGAAGAGGGAACTTATCCCGTCTGTTTTAGCGTCAGTATCTAGATAAAAATACTTTTAGCAATCAAAGTTGGCCATATTATACATATATGGATATTTTATATTTTGTCTTAGGTGGAGTGGGGATAGTTTTGGGTGTCTTTATTGGTTACAAAGTTCGTCAAACCTTAGGTCAAAAACAAGCCAATTCTATAGAAGCCAAGTTAAAGCTTAAAATAGAAGAAGTAAAAGGCGAAGCCAATAAAATTTTGTTGGAAGCAAAAACGAAATCACAACAATTAGTTGAACAGTCTCTAGAAGAAAATTCGCAGCATAAAAAACAACTAATCGAACTGGAAAACAGGCTTATAAAAAGAGAAGAGCTTTTGGATAAGAGGACTGACGAAGTAGAAGCCAATGCTACTAAACTGGAAGCTAACTTAACTAAAGTGCAAGAAGTTCGAGCTGCTGTCGATGAACTACAAAAGCAAGAAGAAACCAAATTGGCTGAAGTAGCCGGCTTAAGCCAAGAGCAAGCTAAAGAAGCCCTTTTTGAGGAAATAAAGAAAAATCACGAAAGTGATTTGGCAGATAGCTTCAAAAAATTAGAAAAAGATCGCGAAGAGGAACTTAATATTAAGGCATCGGGTATTATAGCCACTGTTTTACAAAGATATGCCAGATCGGGAGTAAGTGAGGTCACCACTTCTTCAGTAAATATTCCTTCAGAAGATATTAAAGGTAAAATTATTGGTCGTGAGGGAAGAAATATTAGACACTTTGAACTATTAAGTGGAGTGGATGTTATAGTAGACGAAACTCCTGATAGCATTACTATTTCTTCTTTTGATCCAGTAAGACGTGCTTTGGCTAAATTGGCTTTAGAAAAATTAATTGCCGATGGTAGAATTCAACCAGCCAAAATAGAAGAAAAAATTCTAGAAGCTAAAAATGAAATTAACGAACAAATTAAAAAAGCAGGTGAGGAAGCTTGTTATGAGGTTGGTATAGTGGGATTACCAAAAGAGATCATTCATTTACTTGGTCGTCTTAATTATAGAACAAGTTATGGCCAAAACGTCTTAACCCATTCTATAGAAGTAGCCATCCTTTCAGGGATGATGGCATCAGAGTTGGGAGGTAATGTTGAATTGGCAAAAACGGCCGGGCTTCTTCACGATATTGGTAAATCAGTTGATCATGAATTAGAAGGTGCTCACCTAGAATTGGGCATTAAGATTATGCAAAAATATGGAGTAAGCCAAGATATCATCAACGCGATGAAATCTCATCATGAGGATTACCCTATAGAAATATTAGAAGCCAACTTTGTAAACGCAGCTGACGCTCTATCTGCAGCTAGACCAGGAGCACGCAGAGAGAATATCGAAAACTACTTAAAACGTCTGGCTAATTTGGAAAAAATAGCTACAGATTTTAAGGGAGTAGAAAAAGCTTATGCCATTCAGGCAGGTAGAGAATTAAGAGTTTTTGTTACTCCTACTCAAATAGATGATTATTCTGCCTTAAAGATGGCTAGAGACATTGCCAATAAGATAGAAACAGAAATCCATTATCCTGGAGAAGTGAAAGTGACTGTCATCAGGGAAACACGAGCTGTTGAATTTGCTAAATAAACTTGGGGCAATTCTTAAATCACGATTTGAAGCTCTTCTTGACATTATATTTTGCATTCCCTATACTGAAAATGTGTTAAATAAAGCCTTGGCGGCTTTCAATGGTCGATTCGCTAGCCTGAGGCTGAACGATAAATATTAATTAAAATTTTTATTAACTATATTTATGAACAAAGAAGATTTAATAGAAGCCATTGTTAATAAAATCAATTGCACCAAGAAAGATGCTCAGGATGCCTTAGAAACTATCATTGATTCCATTACCAAGGCTCTTTCAAAGGGTGATGATGTTGCTTTAACTGGTTTTGGTTCTTTCACTGTTAAACATAGAGCCGCCAGAAACGGTGTTAATCCTAAGACAGGAGAAAAAATAAAGATTGCTGCTGCCAAGGTTCCGAAGTTCAAAGCTGGCAAAGGCCTTAAGGATGCCGTTAAATAAATAAATCAAATTAAAAAACTCCCCAAGTTGGGGAGTTTTTTGTATCTTCACTTATTTAATTTCAGGTGGTACTTCAGGAGAGACTTCTTCTAAAGGAATCTCTTCAACCTTTTCTTCTTTAACAACTTTGGGTTTATCTGTTAAAGATAAGGTCATTTTTCTGCCAGTGGTATCTATACTCTTAATGAAGAATTCTTTAGTTTCTCCTAAAGTAATTTCATTTTTTATAGTCTCCCAGTTAGCAAATTCTGAAGAGGAACAGAAACCATTCACTCCTGGCTCTATTTCTATAAAGAGCCCTATAGGCAATACTTTCATAATCTTCCCAGAGATTTTAGTGAGAAGAACATATCTTTCATTAATCTTATCCCAAGGATCAGCTTTTAAGGCTTTCAAGGATAGAGCCAAACGATCATTATCAGTGCTTATAATCTTAGCTTGAATCTTTTGTCCTTCCTGAACATAGTCAGTAGGATTAGAAACTAGTTTGTAATCGAATTCGGAAATATGAATGAGTCCATCTACGGGTGGCTTACCGAATTGGATAAAGGCACCGAAGTCTACTATTTTAGTAATAGTTCCTTCAACCACTTCACCAACCTGATAATTAGCCATAAGGTCTTTATTCTGGTCGGATTGGATAAGCTTCTCAGAGAAGATAAGCTTATTTTCTTCGGAATTTACATCCAGAATTTTGACTTCAATTTCCTGACCTATAAATTTCTTTAATTCAACAAGAATCTTTTCCTTATCACTATTTTCTACCTTAGGATAGTGGGCAGTAGATAATTGAGAGACTGGTAAAAATCCAGTTAAGCCAACGTATTCTACCAAAAGTCCACCACGATTAGCTTCTTTTACTTTAACCTTAACACTATCTTTACTATCTTTGACGCCAGTAAGTACTCTCCAGGTCCTTTCTCTATTAACTTCTCTTAAGGAAAGTTCCATAAGCCCTTCTTCGTTAGCAAGGCTTAGGATTTTACCCGAGATAACCTCTCCGATTTTTAAATCCTTAATACTTTCACGAGCTTGAAGGAACTCGTAGCCACGCACTACTCCGATACCATAAATACCCAGGTCTAAATAAAGGACCCGGTTTTTCTGGTCTAGAACCTTACCCTCTATAACGCCGTTCTTTTGAGGGTATTTTTTTGCATCCACAGTGGATGTAAGGCTAATAACATTATCCATGTTTGTTGTACCTTAACGTCTTTTAATTTAATTGCGTTAAGGGTTATTTTTTGGAGATGTGGACCCGGCGGGACTCGAACCCGCGATCTTTAGTATGCCATACTAACGCTTTTCCTCTAAGCTACGAGCCCTTCCAAAACACCTCATAATACATTAGTTTCGATTTAATTTCAAGGATGAAGAGCCTTTACCTGCTTTATTTTACCCCTTCTTTATGGTAGATTAGAAACAGATATAAGCAAAATTTCAATGCCCCCATAGCTCAACGGATAGAGTAGATCCGTCCTAAGGATAAGATGAGGGTTCGATTCCTTCTGGGGGCACTATCTGTATTATTGTGGGTATAAATTTATTTGGAGGGGTGTCTGAGTGGTTTAAAGAGACGGTTTCGAAAACCGTTGTCTCAGATTACTGGGACCGTGAGTTCGAATCTCACCCCCTCCGCCAAGTTTGGGAATAAAGTAAAATCTTAGAAAGAAGTATAGTTTATTCTATATTTAAAACACTAGTGGAAGACTAGTGTTTTTATATTCACGATTATAAAAATAGGGCTTATCTAACGATTGTATTTGGAGAAATGGCCAATGTCATGATCCTTATAGAGCTTGGGTAGCATATCGTCTGGGGTCCAATTCTTTTTTATTTCTTTTAAGCTCCCAAATGATTGGTATTTGTTATTACCCTTTAAATGATACTCGTCGGAAATCTCTACGGGAACAGTCGAATGGAAAATAATTTGGGCAATGCGTAAACCTACAGGTAAGGGGATAACGTTGTTACTAAAATTAGTGATTTCCATAGTCCAGCGATTTACGTAGCCAATATCTCCCCAACCAGCACATTTGCATACAGCAATACCAATTCTTCCCAAAGAACTGCGAGCACGCATTTCGGTGGTCACTGCATCTAATTTTCCAGGGATACCATTCTTACCTCCAATAAACTCGATAGTATGGGCCAAAATAGTTTCATTGGGTTCAAGCAAAATTACACAGTCATTTGGTTTTAAGTTATTAAAGGGGTTGAGCTTGGAACGAAGAATTTTTATGGGAACAGCTTCTTCAAGCTCTGAATACATTCTTCTGAGGGACTTGTCATAAAAAGGATTCACAGCTTGAATACGTTTTACCTGAGTTTGTCTAAAAAAATACTTTCCTAAACGGACATCATAACTAGTATTGGAAAGATTACCATTATCGAAGGGGTCGATAATAATATTTCCGGCTTTGTAATGTTTGAGGATTTCTGGTTTGGATAAAACACTCATATTTTTTATATTTTAATTAGGGCAATTGTATCATAGTTTCAGGGGATGCTCAAACGTTGCCGTTAGGCCTATTTGGTGATTTAATAAGTTTAATGACTGAATCAAAACAAAAATTATTAGAGTTAGAAAAAGAAGGAATATATCTTTTTCATGGTTCACCAATCGAGAATTTAGAGGAGTTAAAACCGCATCAAGCTTATATAGTTTCGCGAGGGGGCAAAGATATGGTTAAAGACGGTGAGCCTTGCATCGCGGCTACTCCATATTTAGAAATAGCAATTTTTGCAGCCTTCATGTCAAAGAGTAAAAGTAACTTTTCTGTTTCAGCTACTAGCATGGAAGATGTTGTTATAAAATTGAAAGCAAGCGAAGAGGCCCTTGAAACTGCAAAAGGCCAAAAAGGATTTGTCTATGTTTTAGATAAAGCCGGATTTGTCCCAAGATCTGGAAATAATTATTGTATGGAATGGAGAAGTAGTGCTTCTGTTAAGCCATTATGGATGTTTGAAGTGAGCTATGAAGATTTACCAAAAAATATCGAAATCATTAAATGATCTAGATCACCTTAATCATGAAGAAAGCAATCAAAATAATTCAAAAAGATATTATCCAAATTTTTAGAAGTGGGGTAAAAAATAAACCCTTAAATTTGTGTTGCAAAGACAGTTGTAGTGAAGCTTCCCGATTGGTCGCAATTTGGATAAAAAGAAAATTTAAGAGAGCCTCAGTATTTATATTAAAAGGAGAACATAAACCTAAAAAATATCATGACATCTTAATTACCCAGTTAGGTAATGAATTTTATTTAATAGATCCAACGGTTTGGCAATTTTTTAAGAACAAAAGAAGTATTTTGATAGGAAAATTTAATAGTATAAATGAACTCTTATTACGTGCCAAGGAACTATATGGTGGCAAATGGGGAAACATAGAAAAATTTACAAATTTTAAAGAGGAAAAGCGATTAATTAAAATAATAAAAAGTAATTCGTGACAAAAACTATTCTTCCGAAAGGCTATTAAAACAGTAATATAATTATGCAGTTAGAGCTTTTACATAAAGAATACGACTCATTACAGGCTTTATATGGTGACCCTTCACTAAAGTCTATTTATGGTGCAGGCTGCACTAAGAATCCCAAAATAATGTTAGTGTTTATGAATCCAACTGCTACAAACGTGTCAGCTAAAAAGAATTGGCAGGGATTAAGAGCTCCTTGGTTGGGAACTAAAAATATATGGAATATTTTCTATGAATTAAAATTATTATCCAAAGATTCATTTGATAGGATACAACATATGAGGCCCGAAGAATGGACTGCTGGTTTTGCCGATAGAGTGTATTCTGAATTAACTGATAAAGGAATATTCGTTACAAATCTAGCTAAATGTACTCAAGTAGATGCCAGACCATTAAAAAATGATATATTTAAAAATTATTTAGATTTAATACTTAAAGAAATTGATTCTATTAATCCTAAAAATATAGTTAGTTTTGGCAATCAAGTTAGTTCAATTTTATTAGGAAAACCAATTTCTGTGGGTGATTATGTTGGTACTCAAAATGAGATATTGAAAATTGGCAAAAAACGATTTAAAGTTTATCCAACCTATTATCCAGTAGGGCAGGGAAGACGTAATATGCCATTAGCAGTAGGAAGAATAGAAAAGATTTTGAAATATTAATAATTTCTAATGCAGTTCAATATTAAATATCAATTTCTTATTTTATATGAATAAATATATTTACTTAATTGGAAATCTAATATTTTTTATCATTTGGCTAGCCATTATTGTTACCAGAAAGGATCTGAGGTTTAAAATGGTAAAAACGAGCCTTATGGGTGGTGCCATGGGTATATTGTCAGAGTTCTGGTACTTTAAAGATTATTGGCGACCACCATCAATTTTAGGACAAGGAGTTACCTCTATTGAAGATTTTTTGTTCGGTTTCTTTATCACAGGAATCGCTGTTTCCATATATGACATAGTTTTTGGTTTTAAGAACATTTCAGGCGAGAAACCTCACAAATTATTATTCGGTTTATTATTTATCCTAGTAATGAGTTCTTTATTATTTTTAAGTACTTGGAAAGGAGTCAATTCAATTTTAGTAAGTGAAATAGCATTCTTACTTTGTACAGTAATAATAGTTCTAATAAGGAAAGACCTACTTAAACCCGCTCTAATATCGGGACTATTGCTGGTATTAGTTATTCTTCCGATTTATGTGCTGCTTTTCAACATTCTTTCTCCTAATTTCTGGCGCCTATATTGGCTATTGAATCAAACTAAATTCGGTATTTTAGTTTTTGGCGACATTCCTTTAACCGAATTATTTTGGTACTTTTATTGGGGTTGTTTTTGTGGAGCAGGTCATAATTTTTATTCAGGTACTAAAAAAGTTCCTTTAATTAAGATTTCTGGGCAATAAGATTTCTAGTTCTTTCTACCATAAATTCCTAGCTAATCCATATGATTATAAAAGAAATCTGAGTATAATTATAAGTAAGGTGGAGAATATTAGGTAAATTATTGTATAAATATAATGATTTATAGAATTCAAAAAATCAGTCGTTCAAAAATAGATAAAATGTATACGAAATCAATGAAAGAGTTAAATTCTTTTTTTCCAATCAATTGGACCCATAATCTCCCGAATCTAATTTTAGTTCCAGACAGAGAGACCATTAATGCTTTAAAAGGGCATAAAACAGAAGATTGGGTTGTTGGGTGGGCTGACCGCAATAAAGTGTACTTATTAGATGGTAAGAACTTTAATAAAGAAAGTAGCCATCAATATTCTGATGAGGAATTCTTTGTGTCTATAAAACATGAACTTGCACACTGTTTTTCTTATGTATTAGCCGATTTCAGTAGAATACCTATTTGGCTTCTTGAAGGAATCGCTATATATGTTTCTGGTGAATATAAACAGCAAACGAAGCCTAAAAAATTTAAAAACTTTATTAATTATTTTGATAAAAGTGGGGAAGGAGTCTATTCAGAATCTGGTTTTGCGGTTATGTTTTTGATAGAGAAATATGGGAAAAAGAAACTTTTATCTTTATTGAAATCGTTAAAAAAAGTTAAATCAAAAGCAGATTTTGCTAAATTGTTTAAATCTATTTATGGTTTCGAATTGTCCTATAAAAATTTTAGAGTAATTTGATTTTTTACCCTTCCTTTATTATCACCCATCTCCAGTAAGCTCTTATGGATGTAAAAAGAACCTAGCTATAATTTCCAAGAAGATAAGTAAAATTAAACAGATTATTAAATAAGTAAATTAACATCAATTAATAATAAATAATATTATGACTATGTATTATGCAGGTCTAATGTATGTTGCAATAGCTATAGTTATATTTTTAGTTTGCCGAGTCCTGGTTCTATGGTATTGGAAGATTGATACAATAGTGTCATTGCTCCAAGATATCTCAGGCAATTTGTCTAATATAGTGCAAAAGACAGAGCAAAAACAAGCCTAGTTGAATTTGAAATATTAGTATTTTGTCAGTGTTTTTATTTGCCCAAACCCTTGAGAGGGGTTATAATATAGGTGTTAAAAATCTATAATTTTGTGGAATACAACATGCATCCTAGTGGTAATAATGAGGGTTGTTCCACTTATACTATGAGTCTGTTTTCAGAGCGTTATATTGAATTGGCCTAAATGGTCAATTTTTTTAATGCAATAATATATATAATTGACGGATTATAGTCATTATAATGAATTTAATAAATCGGTTAGAAAAATCGTAAAAAAATAATCTTGTGGATAAATGGATACGATTACTGGAAATATTAAAAAACAAAATAATGAAAGTAATGATAAAAAAAATTGTAAAAATTAAAAATTATAGTGTATTCCAAGATTTCTCTTGGAACTTGTTATTGCCTGATTTTAAAAAGGTTAATATTATTTATGGTTTTAACGGATCTGGCAAAAGCACTCTATCAGAGCTGTTTAGATTCTTAGAAATAAAAAATAAAGATTTTTTAAACACGGGAGTTGAGTTTGATATTGAAATTGACGGTGGCAATCACATAAAAAATACTGGTACTAATTTGTTTACAAAAGATTATCAAATAAAGGTTTTTAATCAGAGTTTCGTAGGGGAAAACATTGATTTTATCCAAGGAAAAACTAAAAAAATTACCCTTTTTTTAGGAAAAGAAAATCAAGAATTACGAAATCAACTAGAAGATAAAACTAACAGAATTGATATCTTGGGTAAGGAAATAGAGGATAATCTCAATGAACAACAAGAAAAAGAAAAATCAATTGAAAAATCTTTTACGGAAATAGCTAAAACTATATCTGCCATAGAAACTGGTAATGCTAGAAGAAATTATAGGTCTCCAGAAGCTAAGCTATCTTTTAATTTATTGCAAAATAAACAAGAAATCGATGAGGCAGAATTAGAACAAAATAAAAAAATTTTAACTGCAGAAAAGAGAGAAAACATTCCTGAATTATCTGCAAAAAAATATAAGATAGAAATCGAAACCATAAAAATAAATATAGATAGAATATTAAAAACAAAAATATTAATAAGTATTATAAAGAGATTAAAAGATAATTTTGACATCTCTCAATGGGTAGAATCCGGTCTGGCTATTCATAAAGATCATAATAGCCGAGTTTGCGAATATTGTCTTCAAAAAATTCCAAATAAAAGGCAAAAGGAATTGGAAGAATATTTTAACGATGCAAATAAAAAATTGAAAACAGAAATTGATAGTCAAATAAAACTGATAGATGATTTATATTCAAATATAGAAAGCATTATTATACCAGACGAAAATAAATTTTATCCAGACAAAAAACAATCAATGATAACTTATAAGTCTATATTCATTAAAAAAAGAAATAATATATTATTGTTATTGGATGAATTCAAGTCTAGATTAGAAGAGAAGAAGGGTAGGCAATTTGAAAAATTGGTTTATAATCCGACTATAAATAATGGGAACCAATTTGATGATGTATTAGATAGCATAGAAGCTTTAATCAAATCTCATAATGTTTTTAATGATAATTTGGAAAAAAATATAGATGAAGCTAGGAAAAAAATAGAAACACATTATTTATCTACCATATTTGATGAAGTGAAAAATTTTGAAGTAAATATCAAAGAATTAGAAGCAAAAGTTATAAAAGATAAGAAAAATAAAGATACAATTAGAGAAGAGGCGGACACTATTAGGGGCAAGATATCTAATGTGCACGCCTCTTGCGATGAATTAAATAGAAAAATACATCAATTTTTAGGTAGAGATGAAATAAATTTAGAAGTTACAGCAGACCAACAGGGGTTTACCATTAAAAGGAAACTTAAGAATGCAACTAATTTAAGTGAAGGAGAAAAAACAGCTATTGCGTTTGTTTATTTTTTAGAATCTTTATCTGATAATGGATTAAATGCTAAAGACGAAATTATTGTGATAGATGACCCAGTATCAAGTTTTGATTCGAATTCATTGTTTCAAGCATTTGCTTTTATGAAAGAACTTATAGAAGACCCAAATCAAATTTTTATAATGACACATAATTTCCAATTTTTAAGATTAGTTTTAAATTGGCAAAAAGGAAATAATCGAGGAAAAGACTGCTCTAGTTATATGATAAATAACTATATGAATACCACTAATATTAGATGTGCAAGAATAGAAAAATTGGATAAATTATTAGAGTCGCATGAAACTGAGTACCATTATTTATTTAAATTATTGTATGAATTTAACACTGAGGCCGATGAAAAGAAAAATGATTTGGCCAGAGTTTATAATTTGCCTAATATTGCAAGAAAAGTATTAGAAACATATTTAATGTTCAGGGTACCAAGCAATCAAGGTACTTATGATAAATTATATTCTTCCTATATTAAATTCGATAGAATTAAAAAGGCAGCGATTTATAAGTTTTCAAACGATCAATCGCACATAACTGGTGATGATTTTAGTCCTTCCCTTATACAAGAAACTAAAAATAATATCCGAGATTTATTGGATATGATACAACAAAATTCACAAGAGCATTATGAGATTATTGTTAGCTCGTTAGTATAGAGACATAAGTAGACAGAATTGCTTTTCTATAGAATTTGAACTTCGATGATTTCAAGAAAACATTAAAAAATCTTTCAAATTGATTGTTTTTATTGTTTCCTAATATATTATTTATTTATGCGTATCTTAAAAATTAATCCCTAATTGTTTTTGTGATACAATAGAGACATGACTTATATAGGAATACTACCGAACATGATTTTATGGTGGTACTCTCAGGGGCTTAAGGAATGCCTCGATTTTTGTTTCGCTATTTTAGTGTTTTTAAAGAATACTTTTTCTGTTTCACTGAATCTCAAAACTTTATTTGCTCCTTGGAGAAGAACGACTAAACCATTAGAATCCAACTTAGTTGGTTTAAAGAATTTTGTTTTTGATCAAATTGTAGCTAGGGGATTAGGGTTTCTTATTAGAACAGTCTCTTTAATCGCGTACCTTTTAATAACAGTTATTACTCTGCCAGTTCTTCTGCTAGCTATGGTGATTTGGATAACTCTACCTGTAATAGGCGTGACTTTTTTAATAGCGTGGGTTAAACATCTCTTAGAATGGATTTAAAAATTATAGATTTCAGACAAAACAGGTCATATATAAAGGCTGCTAGAGCAACCAGGTGGTTACTACAGCCTTGGTTTCGTTTCCTTTCGTATCTTTTAGTGATATTGGGATTTATTCTATTTTTAAATCTTTACCAAAACGAAGATGCCGATCTTATCGCTGGCCCCATTGCTCTCTCCATTTTCTTTTTCATGCTTTTAAAATTCAGTGGCAGTTATTTTAGAAAATTGGAATTAAGAAATGTTTGCCAGAAATCTCTAGGGAACAATGTTTCTATTTTTGAGTGTACCGATTTTGAAGCTGCTTTAATTTTAGGGGAAGTAAATTTTAATAGCCCTGATTTAAAAAAGTTATTCAAAAGACTTTTAAATACAACTAAAGTTAATTTTATTGCTACCAAGCTTAATATTAATCAAAAAGATTTAATTGCTTTAGTAGACAATATATTATTTTCTGATCCTGCCAAGGGTTTAAATTTAATTCTTAATTCAGCCTTAACCGAAGTACAAAATAGCGGAGAAGAATACCTATCTCCTGCCCATTTGTTCTATGGTTTTATAACCAACTTACCAAATAGAGAGCTCTTTTTAGCTAAATTAGAATTAAGCCTAGAAGATATAGCTAATCTTTGTTTTTGGAGCAATATTAATTTTGATAAAAGAAGAAAACTGCCTACTATAATAGAACGACTCAAAATATCCCAAGGTGGGCTCGGTAAGAACTGGGCTTTTGGTTATACGCCCTATATGGAAAAGTATGGGGAAGAGATTACTGATAGTCGTCGCTTTCAATCTGTTTCTATGGAGGGGCGAGAAGATATCTTAGATAAAGTAAGTATTATTTTGAGTCGAGATAGTAAAAATAGTTGCTTGATAGTAGGTCCTATTGGTGGAGGAAAAAGCAGCTTGGTCACTGCTCTAGCTGAAAAGATTTATTACGGCAAAACTTATAAAGAAATAGCCTATAAAAGAGTGATTAGTTTGAATCTCGATAAAATTATTGCTAATACACTTGAAGAAACAAAAGAAGTACTTGTTAAGATTTTCACAGAGGCTTCAAGAGCCGGCAATATTATTCTTTTAATAGAGGACATAGAAAGAATCTTTAACAGTAATGGTCAGAATAACGAAGATGCTATTGCTCAAGTTTTCTCATCATTCTTTAACAATTCAGATTTTAGAATAGTGGGTACGACTACGGGGAATAATTATCAAACCTACATTGCACCAAGGCCAATGTTAGCGGCGAGTTTAGAAGTTGTGCCTATGCCTCCAGCTAATTTTAGAGAAACCATTAGAGTGATGGAAGATCTGGCCCCTCATTTTGAAGGAAAATATAAAATAGCGATAACCTATGGAGCCATTGTTCAAATATACAAAGTAGCGGATAAATTTATCAGCATAAAGGATTTTCCTGGCAAAGCTTTAACTCTTATGGATAGCATTTGTTTTGCTACCCACAATCGAGGAGAAAAAATTCTTAACAAAGACCTAGCCAATCAATTGTCCGAAGCCATTCTAAATATCCCTATTAATTCTTTTAATGCCAGCGAGAAAGAAAAACTATTACACTTAGAAGAAATTATTCATACTAGAGTAATTGGCCAAGAAGAGGCTATTAATGCTGTGGCCAATGCCTTGAGGCGAGCTCGGACTCAAATTAAAGATAGTAATAAACCCTTGGGTAGCTTTCTTTTCTTGGGCCCAACCGGTGTAGGCAAAACGGAATCTGCCAAAGCACTAGCTTGGAGTTATTTTGGTAGTGAATCTAATATGGTACGTCTTGATATGAGCGAATACCAAACTCGTGAATCAGCTAATCGTTTATTAGGGTATAAAAATATCAATAGTAACGAATTAGTTGAAGGGAATTTCGTAAAAGCAATTAGGCAAACACCCTTCTGTGTAGTTTTATTAGATGAAATAGAAAAAGCTCACTCAGATATTTTAAATCTGTTTTTACAAGTTTTAGATGAAGGCTATTTAACGGATGGATTAGGAAATAAAGTAAACTTTAGTCAGACAATTATTATAGGGACATCTAACGCTGGTGCTAATCTGATTCGAGAGGAAGTAATTAAAGAAATGGCCATGGAGAAATTATCAAATGACTTATTGAATTATTTACAAAAGGAAAATATCTACAGGCCAGAATTTCTTAATCGTTTCGATGGCATTATAGTATTTAAACCATTAACCCAAGACCAAATACTGAAGATTGCAGATTTAATGTTTAAGAAAATTCAATCCCAAATGAAACTTAAGGGTTATATTATCTATTTAGGTGAAGGAGTAATCCAAAAATTAGCTGAATTAGGCTATCAACCAGAATTGGGGGCTAGACCTATGAATAGAGTCTTTCAAGATAAAGTAGAGAGCTTATTGGCTTTAAAGATTTTAAATGGTAGTCTTTTAAAAGGCGTTCCTTTAACCATTAATTTGAAAGAGATCATCTAGATATGATTACAGAAAAAATTGTTGACGGAAATACTACCATCCAATACAGCGTTAATCCTCTTAATCGCTGTCGAAAATCTTTTGGTATTGTTTTAAAAACCTTAATTAAAGCTGGACTTTTTGTTCTAGTAGTTTTTATTTATTTAGGAGTTATTTTTTTGTTAAGCTCTAAATTCAAACTTTTTAATTTACGCTAAAGCCATGACCCAAGAAGAAGCTTTAGCTGTTTTAAAGTGTGGCTACAATGTTTTTATTACAGGAGCAGCTGGTTCTGGCAAAACCTATCTTTTAAGAGAGTACATAGAATATTTAAGAAAACATGGGATTGGAGTCGGAGTGACTGCTTCAACAGGCATTGCCGCTACTCATCTTGATGGTACCACCATTCATTCCTGGTCTGGTTTAGGCATGAAAGATATTTTAGATGAAGACGATCTTAGAAAACTCAGTCGAAAACCTTATTTAAAAGAACGATTCAAAAAAACCAGTGTTTTAATTATCGACGAGATTTCTATGCTTTCTCAGGAGCAATTCGAGAGTCTGGATTTAATCTGCCAAAAGCTAAAGAAAAATGAAAGAAATTTCGGTGGAATGCAGATAATTCTTTGCGGAGATTTTTTTCAATTGCCACCGGTAGGCAAAGAAGATGCTTTTGTCTGCGAATCTGAAGTGTGGCAAAGAACTAATTTTAAAGTTTGCTATCTCGAAGAACAATATCGGCACCTGGACAAAAAGTTTGTTACCATTTTAGATTCAGTACGGAATAATCAAGTAATAGGGAAAACGTTGGAACTTTTAAATAAAACACTAACTAAATCAGAAGATGTCTCTAATAAAATAACTAAACTCTATACTCACAATGCAAACGTAGACGAGATAAATAGCCAGGAGCTTAGTGCTATGCCTGGCAGGGGAACAACCTACAAAATGACTGACTATGGTGACGAGCATTTGGTTAAGAATCTAAAAAATAGTTGTTTGGCTAGCGAAGAATTAGTTCTCAAGAAAGGTGCTCTGGTTATGTTTTTAAAGAATAATTTTGAATTGGGATATGTAAACGGCACCCTAGGAACAATTTCTGAATGTGAACCAGGGGAAAACCCTGTTGTTTTGACCAAAGATGGTAGACACATTACCGTTCCTCTAGCCAATTGGGAAATAGAAGATGAACAAGGGAAAAATGTTTTAGCCATGGTTCAACAATATCCCTTGCGATTAGCTTGGGCTATTACTGTGCACAAAAGCCAAGGGATGACTCTCGATGAAGCCCTCGTCGATTTGTCTCATTCCTTTACTCCCGGAATGGGCTATGTAGCCCTTTCCCGTGTTAGAACACTCACTGGTCTTCATCTTTTAGGGTTTAATGATATAGCGCTCAAGGTTAGTAACAAAGCTATTAAATTAGATAAAATTTTTATAGAGCAGTCCAAAAAAATACAAAAAGAGATTTTTAAAACAGAAGATTATAAAACAAGGCAAAAAGAATATCTAGATTGGCTGCAAACTTTTAGTAATGCTTGAAAAAAATAATTAAAGTGCTATCATCTCCAAGCTGTTCTTTACAAAGCTATTAGGCAATTAAGTGAGTATCACTTGTTGACCCTTACTTAATTGCTTAGCCAAAAAATAGACAAGGAGGTGTAGAATGAGAATCAATAGTGACGAACTGATTGATTGTATTTATGAACTTCTTTCTCCAGACGAGAAGAGGATTGTTGTTTGGCAAAAACTGGGAGAGAAACATTGCCGAGTTACTTTCTTTGATAAAGAAGCTCTTGATCAAAAGAAAGAAAAAGAGCAAGAGAGAAAAAGAGACATGCTGTTCAGCATTGTTTGTAAAGCCGACAATGACTTAGTCATTGTTCACTGCAATACAGATCACCAATTAGCACTCAGTATTTGTTTAGCCCTTTTAAAAAAGGGTTTAGATGTACGTTGTTTTGGACATGATGATCAAGGGGTGACAAAGAGAATTATCTTTGACACTACTGTTTGCGATTTTTGTGAGTTTGTAAACAACTTACAGAATATTGCAAACGAACTTAACTTAGCCCTCAGCTTAAATGATAATCCTTTAGGAAATTATAACGAGGGTTATCTTCTAGTTCGTATGAAAGAAGCGAATGGACGGGCTAAGATTATTGGGATTTTAATTAACCCTGGTGGTATCTTCCGAGTGACAATACTTGATGGGTCGATTGATTTTTCTTATTTGATTTCAAAAATGAATAAGATAAACAATCGATTAATTATCAGAGAAACGATCTCAACCCACACGGGGAAAAAAGTGGTAACACGTTACAATTATTGCCACTGAAGGCTCATTCCCTAGGCCTCAAATGCACATTAAAGCAGCTATTAAATTTATCGGTAGCTGCTTTTTCTTTGTCTTGCTATATATGATTTTATATTGTATAAATTAAGTATCTAAGCCAAAGTTTTGGCTGCTAAGTAGCACAGTAACAAGTCCAAAGCAAAGGAGGTAGGGAAATGAGTGAAGAAGAATTACAGGGCCATGATATTGATTTGAGCCGTTTGGGCCCAACAACAAGTATTCGTCTGCTAGACACCAATGTTCTTCTGGACGATGCAAACGCAATGGAGACTTTTGATGACAGTTGGGTCTTTGTCGGACTTCATACACTGGCAAGTCTGAATAAAATCATTGATAACAGAAATATCTATCCAAGGACATTTGTAGACGCTAGTTTCGCTATTCAAGCACTGTCTGCATATGAATCTAAAGGCGACCTCAAAAAGGGCGTACCTATGGGCAAAAGTCTTTTGTTTGTAAACTATGATGGTGAAGATTGGGATGGATTACCTGAGGAAACAAAGAAAGACAAAAAGGATAATACCTTAATTGGTATTGCCAATGGTTTGAGAAAAAGGCTGTGCGATAATGGTTTGAAACAAAGTGTGATTATTGTTTCTAATAATATCTACCTGAGGATGCAAGCCAATGCCTGTGGTCTTATTGCTCAGCCTTATAACCAAAGCATTAGAACCATGGAACAACTCTATTCTGGAATTGTGCGAGTTAACCTCAACAAGGATGAAGAACAAAGCATTCTTCCAGACTTTCGTAGACCAAATGGAGCCATAAGCATAGACGAACTACAAAAAACCCTTCATGGTAAAAAATTGGTTCCTAACCAATTTGTTTACCTTATGGCGGGATCCAAAAGACAGGCCATTGGTATCTACAATGAAAATGATAGAAAGCTTTCCTACGTCGATTTCAGTGCCCCAAAGCTTCCTCGTAGTTTGGACAAGCCTCTGGTAGCTCTTAATCCAGAACAGGCCTGTGCAATATATGCACTGAATGATATACATAAGAAAATAGTTTCAGTTGCAGGAGTTGCTGGAACTGGTAAGACTGTTACTGCCTATGACGCTGGTCTAAGACAAGTCATTGGCAAATTATATGAAAGACTCGTTATCTTTAAGCCAATCAGGGAGGCAAGTGATGCGGAATTATGTGCTCTTCCTGGTGGTGTAGACGACAAAATGGCCCCTTGGGTAGCTCCAATTATAGCAACTCTCAAGAGGCTCTCTTCAAAAGGACCTAAGGACAAAAACCTGGAGCAACTAATAAAAACAGGGGTGATTCAGATCCGGCCTATCAATTATGCAAGAGGTGATTCTATCGAGAACTCTTTCATAATTGTAGAAGAAGCCCAAAATCTTACACGTAATGAAATTAAGCTTATTATTACGCGGGTAGGAAATGGGTCTAAGATTGTTCTCATTGGCGATCCAACACAATGTGACAATCCACGTTTGGACTTTGGTTCAACTGGTCTCACATTGGCCATAGAGAAATTCAAAGGACACAAACTGGGTGATGATGACGGTGTTTGTCATGTTACCTTGATTGAGTCAGAGAGATCTTCGGTAGCTGCTCTTGCTGCTAAGCTTCTCTAAAGTACTTGTATTTATCACAGGGCCCCATGCAACGCATGGGGCTTTTTCATACAATATTAGTTATTGACGATATTAATTGATTATGTTACGGTATTGATGCACTTATACAATTAAAAAGGAGGTGATTAAAGTACACGGTCTGGAAGTAATATCAAGGTATTTTTTTTATACAATCCGATATAGGAGGTAAGGAATGCGTGATCATGATAGGCTGGGATCTTTCAAAAGAGGTCTGGATGGACTATGTGAAAAAAATGGTTGGCATATTGGCAAGCCTACTACCTTGCAAACGGTATCCAGGGTGGTACAGCTTGATCCTTTAGCCATAAATGACGATGATCAGTTGATCAATTATCTCAAGAATCTTTACTCCGGAGCCATGTTGGAGTGGGAAATCTTGTGTTTCCCCGAAAGCTGTAAGGAATTATCCTTTCTAGCCTACTTCAAGCCCGGATGTAGTGGAAAAGAGATTGCCATCGTAGAAATGACTTCACAGTTCTACGACTATTATCATGTTAGTCCTCAACAAGCGCAAGATTCTTTCTGGACTACCATAGAGAAAGATTCTAAGCTACCCGTCTTTGGAGTAGTCTGGAAATCAGGCAGACGTCCAATCGTTTGCCATTGCGGTGATTAAGAGGATACATATATGGATAATAGCGTCATCGCCAAACGCTTAGAAACATCAAGTAGGTTTGAAAACACAATGGCAACTCTGGCGAAGCGAGAAGGCTTGTTTCCTATTACTCATATAAAACAAGGAGATTGTTTGCATCAGGATGCTGCAAGCATGCCTAGTGCCGTTTACCTTGAGACGGTATATGGCCACTTGTTTTATTACAGGGAAACCTTAACTTGTTTGAAAGTTGGCGTAATGTTTGGTTTTGGTAAAGTTCGAGATCGTTTCATGGTAGAGGTTGCCTCTCATTACGAGGGTATCTTCCGTGAAAAGTTCTTACCAACAATCAGAGCCAAATACTCAAGAAAGCAAATCCTGGTTTTTTCTAACCAGGGATCGATACTCTATCGTAGTCCTTCATTTAAGGCCCCGGGATAAAACTCGGGGCATTTTTGTTTGCCAAATAGATGTGAGAGCCTTATACTATAGTAAATTTTTAGTTTATATGAAGAAAAAGATTTTAATAATTCTAGTTTCAATCATTTTGATATCTTTGGGAGCCATCGTGGCTTATAATTTTTTTAATAATAAAATAGTTTCTTCTATGCCCCTTTCTCGTCAAGGAAAGATAGAAACAAACTATTTTAAATTAGTGTTACCTTCTGGATGGGAGACTCAGGAACCAGCTTCAGAAAATTTTGTTTTAATAGCTTATAGAAAAGAAGACTCTAAAGATTCTTTGGCAAGGAAAATAAACTATAAAACCAGTCTCTTTATTGCCAGAGAAGAACTGAATGGTAAAACCATTGTGGATTATGTAGCCCTTTTAAAAGAGGGTGTCCAACGAAAGAAAGAGAATGTTTTATTTCATTCTGAAAATGAAACTTCTTTCAACGGTCAAAAAGCCTATCTAATCGATGTAGAGTTAAAAGAAAATGATATAGAATTTAAAAGTATCTTTGGTGTGATAGAGGGAAAAAATCAAGAAGTTTGGGTAATAAGTTTTAATACTCCCAAATTAGATTGGATTACAACGGCACCTCAGTTCTATAGTATTCTAAATAGCTTCTCAATTAATTAATATTTAATAGTAAAATGCTTCCAAATTTTTTAATGCAAAAAATGGTAGAGACTCAATTGAAATCTTTACCCGAAGGTCAACGTGGGAAAATGATAAATCTTATACACAATAATCCAGATTTTTTTAAAGAAATGGCCGAAGACTTACAAAAAGAATTAGCTAGTGGGAAAGATAATATGGCGGCAGCAATGATGGTCGCTCGTAAGAACGAAGCGAGGTTAAAAGAGCTACTTGAAAAGAATCCAGATTAAGACTAAAGTGATATTAATAATAAATTATAAACTATGAACAATTATTTAGCGCTTCTCAATAATCCCTACATTTTAGTGCCCTTGCTCCTTTGGTCATTGGTTTGGAAAGGACTAGCCCTTTGGCGTGCTGCTCGTCTTAATCAAAAAATTTGGTACGTTTGTATTTTGCCTATCAATACAATGGGTATTTTAGAGATTCTTTATTTATATATTTTTAGTAGGCCCAAGAATCGTTAAAGATGAAACTGCTTTTCAAAGAATCCTATCTTGCCTTTATCAAGAATAGTTGTAATACCCATTCTTTTAGAAATTTTTACGCTGAAATAGACGGCAAGACTATAGACATAGTTAAGGGCGGCAAAACAAGTTGTGCTTTTTTTGTTTCGTCCGTTCTTTTGACTTTTGGACTAATCAAAGCAAACCATTTAACGGTAGATGGTCTCCTAAAAGATATGAAAAAATCTGGTTGGTATTTAATAGACAAACCTTTACCAGGGGCAGTTCTTTTATGGGAAGAAAAAATCGGTCATGAACATACTGGTTTTTTCATAATAGATAAAAAGGCTATTAGCAATAACACGATAAAAAATTGTCCCATAATGCATTCATTCAATTATTTAGGTAAAAGAAAAATCAAAGCTATTTATTGGCATAAACGACTAGAAAAGAATGTTTTTAATTAAAATACTTTTCTTATTTATTTTATGATAAGAGTTCCATTCTTTAATAAAACCTTAACACGTATCTGTTATCATCTAGTCCTTTCGGACATTTTGTTTTTAGGTGCCTGGGGTATTACTAGCCCCATTATGGCTCTTTTTATAACCAGTAAAGTTTTTCAAGCTACTCCCATTACTATTGGTATTTGTACTTTTACTTATTTTTTAACCCAATCAATATTCCAAATCCCCATAGCTAATTTTTTAGACAATAAAGAAGGGGAACATGATGAATTTTACTGTCTTTTTGGAGGGGTAGTCCTTTCAGGCCTAACAGCTATTTGCTACACAGCGGTTAAAGATCCTATCGCCTTATATCTAGCAGCTTGTATGCAAGGCTTGGGTATGGCTATGTATGCACCAGCTTGGTCTTCGATCTTCTCTCACCATTTAAATCCCAAAAAAGTAGCCGTGGCTTATGCTATAGATAATACTGCCCAAGGAGTTTCTACAGCAGTTTTCGGCCTATTAGGTGGAATAGTCTATAAATATTATGGAGGGAATATCTTATTTATTACTATTGCCATCCTATCAATACCGGCAGCCTTTGCTATTTTACTGGCTCCCGGAATGTTGATTCCCAAACCAGTAAAACCATCTTTTTTCTTTAAAAAATTACCGTAGCTAATACTATTTACTAGACATTCATAGCCTTTACTTTAGGCTACTTTTAGTTCATAATAGACAATTGTTATATCCCTCTCAGAACCCATTTATGGGAATTTTTAAGTTAAAATCCAATTTCAAACCAACCGGAGATCAACCCCAGGCGATAGAGAGCCTGGTTAATGGTTTAGAGGAGAATAAATCCTTTCAAACATTATTAGGGGTGACCGGTTCGGGAAAAACCTTTACGATGGCCAATGTCATTAGTCATTTTGATAAGCCTGTTTTAGTCATGGCCCCCAATAAATCTTTAGCAGCTCAACTTTACAGAGAATACAAAAATTTCTTTCCAGAGAATTCAGTCCATTACTTCGTTTCTTATTATGATTATTATCAGCCAGAAGCTTATTTACCCACAACCGATACTTACATAGATAAAGAGGCTACTATTAATGAAGAAATAGATAAATTAAGACATAGAGCAACCTCAGCTCTACTCACTAGGAGGGATGTCATAGTAGTGGCATCTGTTTCTTGTATTTACAATTTAGGATTGCCAACTAGTTACTGGCAATCATCTCTTCATTTAGAAATTGGACAGATCTTAACTAGAGGTGATCTCCTAAAACAATTAATTAAACTTCAATTTACAAGAACTAACAGTGTTGTTAAAAGAGGTTGTTTTAGAGTAAGAGGCGATGTAGTAGAAGTTATGCCAGCTAGTGGAGAGCATATTTTTAGAATTGAACTTTTAGAACAAAAGATAACGTCTATTAGTTTGGTAGACAGTGAAAGTTTAAATATTAAAGAAGAATTAAAAGAAGCCATTATCTTTCCTTCTAAACATTTTGTGGCCACAGAACCTCAAAGAAACCAAGCCATAGAAGATGTTCAGATAGAATTAAAAGAAAGATTGAAGTACTTTAATAAAGAAAAATTATTTCTAGAAGAAGAGAGGCTTCGTAGGCGAACTACCTATGACCTAGAAATGTTACGTTCAATTGGATATTGCCACGGCATAGAAAACTATTCTCGCCATCTAACTGGTAAAATGGCTGGCGAACCACCAGACACACTTTTAGAATATTTCCCCAAAAAGGATGGTCAACCAGATTTTATTACCATTATGGATGAATCTCATATTGGTCTACCTCAAGTAAGGGGAATGTACGAAGGAGATAGGAGCAGAAAATTAGCACTAGTGGAATATGGCTGGCGCTTACCCTCAGCTCTCGACAATCGTCCCTTAAAATTTGATGAATTTCTTAAAAGGATTGGCAATACTATCTTTACTTCAGCTACTCCGGGAGAATGGGAATTCAGTCACAGTCAAAATATAACTGAACAAGTTATTCGCCCCACTGGTTTAATCGATCCACCCATAGAAATTAGACCGGTCTTTGATAAGGTAAAAAATAAAAGCCAAATTAGTGATTTCATAGAAGAAGCTTCTATCTTGGCAAGTAAGAAAGAAAGATCTATTGCCAATGTTTTAACCAAGAGAATGGCTGAAGATTTAACAGAGTTTCTAAAGAAAAAGGGACACAAATGTCAGTATATGCATTCGGATACAGAAACTATAGAAAGAACTAGAATATTAACAGATTTCAGAAAAGGTAAATACGATATTCTCATTGGTGTTAATCTTCTAAGAGAGGGATTAGACTTACCAGAAGTAACTTTAGTAGCCATTTTTGATGCCGACAGAGAGGGATTTTTGAGAAACGATAGTTCCCTCATTCAAACTATGGGTAGGGCCAGTCGTAATGTTTCTGGTAAAGTTATTCTTTACGCAGATACTATTACCGGTTCTATAGACAGAGCCATGAAGGAAGTTGAGAGACGAAGAAAAATTCAAATAGCTTACAACAAGAAAAATCATATTACCCCTAAGACTATAGATAAGAGAATAGAAGACTTTCTTAATTTTGATTAAGATTTTATGGATCCAGATAAAATAATTATAAAAGGTGCGCGCGTTCATAATCTGAAAGACATCAGTTTAGAAATACCAAAAAATAAATTGGTAGTTTTTACTGGTCTTTCCGGCAGTGGTAAATCATCACTAGCCTTTGATACTATTTTTGCCGAAGGGCAGCGTCGTTATATAGAATCTCTTTCTCCTTATGCTCGTCAATTTTTGGGCCAAATGGATAGGCCCGATGTAGATGAAATCACTGGATTGTCACCAGCCATTGCCATAGATCAAAGGGCTTTAAGCCATAATCCTAGATCAACCGTAGGTACGCTTACGGAAATTTACGATTATCTGAGAGTTCTCTATGCTCGTCTCGGAGAAGTGTTTTGTCCAATTTGTGGTAGAAAAATTCAAAAATTATCACCCGAAGAAATAGTAGATATTATTTTAAATAAAGGGAGTGAACTTAAAGAAGAGATCGTTACAATAATGTCACCAGTAGTTCGTTCTAGAAAAGGAGAATATTATCAAACACTCTATGACTATTTAAATTTGGGTTATGGTCAAGCTAGAATAGACGGCGAGCTCAGATCCTTAAGGGAACCATTAATTCTTTCTCGGTATAAGAACCATAGCATTGATATCGTTATTGATAGAGTAATGCTTAAAGATAGCAGTCGTTTATTTGAAGCGGTAGAAAATGCTCTGGATTATAGTAAGGGGCTAGTGACGGTTATTTTTAAAGAAGGGGGTTTAAAAAAAGGAAACGATGAGACACTCCTTTCTAGTTTATGGACATGTCCAGAAGATAATTTTGCCTTCCCTGAAATAGAACCACGTCTATTTTCTTTTAATAGTCCTTCTGGAGCTTGTGAAGAATGCCATGGATTAGGAAGAGTTGGTTTTGAATTAGACAAAACTTGCCCTAAATGTGAAGGCAAAAGATTGAAGCCGGAAGCTCTTTCTATAAAAATAAGAAATAAAAATATTTATGAAGCTACATCCCTAACAATAGAAGGGGCACATGAATTTTTTAATGCTTATAAAAAAAGTTTGAACGAAAGACAATTAAAAATAGCCACTAACTTATTGAAAGAAATTATTGATAGACTTCAATTTATGTTAGAAGTTGGGTTAAATTATCTGACCCTCAATAGAGAGGCTGAAACTTTGTCGGGAGGAGAAGCTCAAAGAATAAGATTGGCGTCACAAATAGGCTCTCAATTGTCTGGCACTTTATATGTATTAGATGAGCCTACAATCGGACTCCACGAAAGAGATACTATAAAATTGATTAATACTCTAAACGCTCTTAAAGATCAGGGAAACACCCTTGTGGTTGTAGAACATGACGAGAAAACTATAGAAGCAGCTGATTATCTAGTAGATTTAGGACCGGGAGCGGGTAGAAACGGTGGAGAAGTAGTGGCCATAGGGGGGCGAGAAGAATTAATGAAAAATCCTAAAAAGTTTCCCAGGTCGCTCACTCTGAAATATTTAACCGGGCAGACTAAGATTAAATTACCGAATAAACGAAGAGACAAAAAGACAGAAGAAATAAAAATCATAGGAGCTACTAAAAATAATCTTAAGAATATAGAAGTTGATTTTCCCTTGAGGAAATTTGTAGTTCTCACGGGTGTTTCGGGAAGCGGTAAATCAACTCTCCTCTACGATGTTCTGTATAAAAACTTAATTCACATTAAAAATCATTTCAATAAACCACTTGAAGGGTGCAGTAAAATAAATGGCAGTGAATATATAGATAAGGTGGTGGTAGTAGACCAATCTCCTATAGGCAGGAGTCCTCGGTCTAATCCAGCTACTTATACTGGTATTTGGACACCCATTAGAAAGTTTTATGCCGAATTACCTGATGCCCGAGAAAGAGGCTATACAGCCTCACGTTTTTCCTTTAATGTGGCTGGGGGACGTTGTGAATCATGCGAAGGGGCGGGATTCAATCTTATTGAGATGCATTTTATGCCACCAATTATGGTGAAATGCGATGTTTGTGGCAGTAAGCGTTTTAATAGAGAAACTTTACAGGTGAAATACAAGGGCAAGAGTATAAGTGATATTTTAAGCTTAACCATAGAAGAAGCAGCTGATTTTTTTAAAGAGAATTGGCAAATAGCCGAAAAATTAAAAGTCTTAGAAAATGTAGGACTCGGTTATTTACAATTAGGTCAATCGGCTACAACACTTTCGGGAGGAGAAGCACAAAGGATCAAGTTAGCCCGAGAACTTACTCAGCCACTAGGAAAGAAATCGCTTTATCTTTTAGATGAACCAACAGTAGGTCTTCATTACTATGACATTGAACTACTTTTACAAGTCATTAATAAATTAATAGAAAAGGGAAATAGTGTGATAGTAATAGAACATAATATGCAGATTATTAAATCAGCTGATTATGTGATTGATTTGGGCCCAGAGGGTGGCGATAAAGGTGGCAAATTAGTCGCCAAAGGAACCCCCGAAGAAATAATTAAAAGCAAAAATTCATACACTGGCTTATACCTTAATGATTATTTGAAATAGTGCTTCGATATAAATAAAAAAATACCCAGACTAGTAGCCTGGGTATTTTTGACTTACCCCTATCAGTGTGTTATAAGCAAAGTAATTGAACGTTCTTTACATACTATATACAAAAGGAGGGAAAGAGATGGATTGGGTAGAAGTAATACATCAAGCCACGAATTTGTGTGCCGGTTCGTACAAAATCATCGTAAGAGATAACAACAGCTTTGCGATGCAATCTAGACGAAGCGAAGTCCATCTGAGTATAGAAAAGGGTACCAACGACAGTATTATCATAAGGTCTGGTTACTGGATTCCAGCTACTGGAATAGAACTACTTCTAAACTGGTTCGAAGAGAAACATTATCCCTATACTCACATTCGTGATTGGCCAGAATAGCCAAAAAAGGAGGACGAGATGATAGACATTCAAGTCTTAGACCAACTTACCTTCGGGCTTTTTCCAGGTGAAAAGCTTGTGAAAAATCCAGACGGTAGCTTTACCTACTCGAAAAGAGAAGATATCAAGATTGATGATAAAAGTGAAAAAGTTGAAGTCAGGCTGGAGCAACCAGCTTCTGAGGAGAAAACGATCCTCTTGTCTTCTAACGCCGACTTGGATGCTACAGGTCTCTTGCCATTTCTAGTATGGTTGGGAAACCATAAGTACAAGTATTCTTATTGTTCTCCCACCATGCTGTGTTTTTCATCATAGAAAACTGCTCTTTAACCAAAAGCCCCGCCATATCCATGCGGGGCTTTCTCATTTAATGTAAGTATGCTGTATCTATAAAACACAAAAAGGACCCTTGCGGGACCTAATCGTGCATTGACTAGCTCTTGCGAACTAATCAACTATAAGAAGTATAACAAATAATGAGTATTTGTCAATATTGGAGAAAAAGATGAAGAAAATTGTAACTCAGAAGAGAATGTGTTAGTATCAAAATGTTAAGATATTTAATTTTAAATATGACAGCACGAAAACCCAAAAAAGTAAGATTAGCTAATAAACGAGCTGCTCTCAGAGCTAAACTTAAGAAAAAATAAAAGAATGCCCTCAAAAGGGCTTTTTTTTTGTTACTTTTTTAAACATAGAGTATAATCATTTGGATATCAACTACTATGAAATTTTTTAAAAATATTCCGATTTATACACTAGTTTTTGTTGGTTTATTAATTCTTTCCCCGAAAGTTACTTTAGCCGAGAGTATTCCATTGTTTTCTGGTATCTATCAAATTAATACCGATAGTAGTGTTTCTGTTTCGGAAAGCATAGATTATGATTTTGGAGCTGAATATAAACATGGTATTTATCGGAATATAAAAGTAGAAGGGATTAAAATAAAACCTCAGGAAATTACACTCAATGTCGGAACAGATTGTCCCTATACCACATCTCTCGCTGGAGGAGTCTTCACCTTTAAAATAGGCTCTCCGAACGAAACTATTACGGGCCGCAATATCTATGGATTACGTTATTTAGCCCAAAATGCTTTGCGTTATTTTTCCGATCAAGATCAATTTTATTTCAATGTAACGGGGAATGGGTGGACAGTGCCAATAGAAAAATCTACAGCCACAGTGGTTTTACCTGAGGGTGTTTCAAAAAGCACTATACAATTAGCTTGTTATACCGGAATTTATGGAAGTAAAGACAAGAATTGTACTGCAAGTCTAAATGAAGATGGAAATGCTTTTTTTGAAACGACCCAACCTTTAAATACGGGAGAAGGACTAACTATAGTTGTTGGTTGGCCCAAAGGATTTGTAAAAGTGGCTAGTAATTATTTTGAATTAGGGGATACAGTTAAGTCTTTTATTTTAGGTATAGGTTTACTCCTTTTTTTAGTAACTATTCTAGAGGGCATATTCAACTGGTCTCTAAAAGGACGAGATGCTAGTCCCAGTATAATTATTGTGCCCCAGTATGAACCCCCTACTGGTTTTACTCCAGCCGAAATGCTCTATCTGATGTACCCCATGAATTATGGGAATTATATATCTAAGGCCATGGGGGCAACCTTAATAGACATGGCTTACAATGGCTATATCAATATAAAAGAATTACCTAAATCTTGGTGGCAAAAACAAGATTATCTCATTAGTGAAAACGATAAAACTAAGACAAGAAAAAGAACAAGCAAAAAGTTTGAAGATGATTTTATGGATTATCTTTTTATTTTTGGAGAAACCTCTCAAACAATGATTAGACAAGTAAAAATGTCTCAAGTTGGTAAAATCCAAACCCCTAATAAGTTCCCCAGGGAATTAGAAGAAAAAATAACTCAGAGTGAAACTATTAAACCTTATTTTGAAATTTTACCAAAAGAAATAATTAAAATTTCTCAGGTTCCAATTAGACTAGCGATAATAACGGGATTGTATTGGATAATGTTTTCCCTAATTCTCTCAAAAACATTTGAGATAATGTTGGGTTTTATGGTTCCCATCATATTGTGCCTTTCGATACTCTCTGTATTGTATGGAAAATTAATGATCAAAAGGAATTTTAAGGGATTGGAAGGTTATGAAAAATGCCTAGGTTTTAAAAAATATTTAGCAGTAGCTGAAAAAGATATTTTAGCTTTCCAAGCCAAAATGAAAGAATTAGATTATAAAAATATCTTTGAGAAATATTTACCATATGCCATTGCCCTAGGAGTAGTAAAAGAATGGGGAAAAGCCTTTGATGGTCTAATTACCGAGCCAATCGACTGGTGGCAAACTTCGAGCGGTGTTTATAATTATGCGATTTTTACTAGAAGCTTGAATTCTTTTTCTAGTAGTATTGAGCAAAATTCTGCTACCAGTTCCTCTAGTGGTTTTAGCTCGGGTGGAGGATTTTCTGGAGGAGGTGGCGGTGGAGGAGGTGGGGGAAGTTGGTAGAATGTTCCAACCTCTTATATGGAAAAAGAATTAGAAAACAGAAGTATTGGCTTATAACAAAGGGCTTATTATTAGATTTTATGAATTTAATTTAAACAAATATATATGAAATGGAATATTCTTATTAGTTTAATCATAATTGGAATTTTAGTTATTTGGGGAGTAACTAGTGACGGATTTGAGCATAATCCTCTAGACACTTTTTATTCATTTAGTTTAGAAAATAAAACAGTAGAAGAAACTCTTCCAGATGGTTATTTAAAGATTGAATATCCTTTGACCAAATATGAGGTTTTAAATGAAGCCATAAAAACTTTTGTTGATTCTGAGCAAAAAAGTTTCAAAGAAAATATTAAAGGTCTAACAACTATCAGTAGTGCCAAGGGGAATTTAGAGATTAATTATAAGAGCTACATATCCGATAGAATAATTAGCTTACAATTTGACGAGAGTATGGATACTGGCGGGGCTCACGGCAATTTCACTACCACTACTTTTAATTATGATATAAAACTAGGTAAGATTCTAAAAACCCAGGATCTTTTTAAAGATCCAAATCAATACCTCCAAAGTATCTCTTCAATTGTTAAACCTCGGTTAAAATTGGAATTGGAAAAAATACAATTTCAAGATGATATTTGGTTAGAAGAAGGAGCTGGCCCAAAGGAAATTAATTATAAACAATTCGTTTGTACTGCTGATGGTATTACTTTTTTCTTTAACCCTTATCAAGTAGCTCCCTATGCAGCCGGAGCTCAAGACATTACTATTACGTATCAAGAACTTGCTTCTTACTTATTGCCTGAATATTCTCAGCTCAAATTCTAGGACTTATGACCGAGAAGGAAATAGTTCAATTTTTAAAGAAAAACGGTAAAACAAAGAATGTTTTGGGCATGGCTCGTTTTGGCATCCGTCCTAAAACAAAAGTATATGGATTAAGCGTAGTTCAAGTACGCCAACTAGCAAAGAAAATTGGCACAAATCATGAACTGGCCCAAGCTCTTTTTTGGAGTAACATTCACGAGTGTCGATGGTTAGCAGCCATGATAGATGACCCTTTAGAAATTACTAGTAGTCAGATGGATGAATGGGCAAAAGATTTCGATACTTGGGATGTATGTGATTCTGCCTGCATGAATCTTTTTCGTTATTCGCCCTTGGCTATTAAAAAATGTTTTAAATGGGCTAAAGAAAAAGATGAATATTATAAGAGAGCTGGTTTTGCCCTCATGGCAGCTCTAGCTTCTAATAGGAAAAATCTTTTAGATGATAAAAAATTTGAACAATTTTTTCCTGTTATTATAGATGCTAGTAATGACGAGAGAAATTACGTAAAAAAAGCGGTTAATTGGGCCTTAAGACAAATTGGTAAAAGAAATAAGAATTTACGCACAAAGGCAATACAAATAGCTAAAAGAATAATTACTTTAGATACGCCTTCAGCTAGATTTATAGGTGGTGATGCCCTAAGAGAATTAGGTAAGACACATGTTAAATAAAACTATTATTAAAAAATTACCCCCAAAATCAGGGGTTTATCAGTTTATCTCTTCAAAAGGAGTGGTTTTATATGTAGGGAAAGCAACTTCTTTAAAACAAAGAGTTTCTCATTACTTTGATAAAAAATTGGAGCCACGGCTTAAAGAAATGGTAGAAAATGCCGGTTCTTTAAAAACAATCGAAACAGAAAGTGTTTTAGAAGCAGTCATTTTAGAAGCCAATCTTATTAAAAAATATTGGCCCAAATATAATATAAAGGATAGGGACGACAGATCCTTTGTCTATATTGCTATTCCTAAAGGAGATTTTCCTAAACCAATTATAGGAAGAGAAAGAGAATTAAAAACCATCGCTCCTAAAGGACAAATATTTGGACCTTATCAAGGAATTAGGATTGTGAGAGAGGCCCTTAAAATTATCCGACGAGTATTTCCGTATAGTACTTGCAAAGCTAACTCAGGGAAACCTTGTTTTGATTATCAAATTGGGTTATGCCCAGGATTATGTATAGGAAAAATTAGTAAGCAGGAATATGCTAAAAACATAAAAAACATTATTTTATTGTTAAAAGGAGAGAAAGCCAAACTGTTAAAAAAATTAGAAAAAGAAAACCCAGAGCAAGCATTGGCCCTAAAACATATTCAAGATGTGTCTTTAGTTAAAACCGATGATCTTCTTCCGCCAATCCTCTATAGAGAAGAAAGAATAGAAGGATACGATATTTCTCATTTAACGGGCAAGGAAACATACGGAGCCATGATTGTATTTAGAAACGGCGAAGCCGATACAAGAGACTATCGCTTATTTAAAATCAAGAATTCACCAGCTAGCGATGATTTAAGGGCTCTAGAAGAAGTGATCTCAAGGCGCTTGAAACATCTCGAATGGCCATACCCAGATTTATTTCTTATCGATGGTGGTCGTCCGCAAATACAGTTTATAGAAAAATTATTTAAAGCGAAGAAGATAAAAATTCCTATAATAGGATTATCTAAATATGCTGGAGATAAATTAGTTTTTGGAAACAATCTTTCTCCTGCTTTAAAAGATAATTTGATTAGCCAAAAACATCTCTTAGAAAGGGTAAGGGACGAAGCTCATCGTTTTGCGAATCGAGGTCGACAACATAGTTCGCAAAGTCAATGGAGATTTCTTTAATATATGAACAAATATTCTAGATTTAATTTACCAGAAGAAGAAATCGATTATCATCTCTTTGGTTCTGGAGTTACTCGGGAAGAGCTAGAGCTTTATACAGAAGCCAATTTAGAAGATTTTAAAGATGCTGGCCTTAAAATAGTAAGATTAATTACTGGTAAGGGGTCACACTCTTCAAATGGCCCAGTTATTCGTCCGATAATTTTAGCTTACCTAGAAAAGTTAACCCTAAAACACGAAATAAAAAGTTACTCATATGAAAAGTCTACTAACGGTTTAAACGAAGGCTCAATAATAGTGCATTTATAGAAATAATTTTATTATATGAAGATCCTGCCAAGACATATAGGTTTTATTGTAGATGGCAATAGACGTTGGGCTAGAGCCAAGGGGATGTCTGTTAATGAAGGGCATAAGAGGGGTGCTAAAAATTTAGAAATAATAGCTAAAGCCTGTTTTGCTTTAGGCATTCCTTCAGTTACTTTTTATATATTTTCTACTGAAAATTGGCAAAGAAGTAAGCTTGAAGTAAATTTCTTAATGAATCTTTTCCAAAAACAAATTGCTAAGTATATAAAAGAATTTAATCAAGAAGACATAACTGTAAATATAATAGGGGAAAAGGATGGGTTGGCAGGGCCCATTAAAAAACTTATTGGTAATAATCGACAAAACTCTATAAAACTTATCAAAGGGAATCTTAATTTAGCTTTAAATTATGGAGGTCAGGATGAAATAGTTTCGATATGCCAAAACCTTGTTAAAAATAACCAAACTATTAGTAGAGAAAATATAGAAAAGAATTTATATCTAGCTAATCAGCCTCCAGTGGATCTTATCATTCGCACTTCTGGCGAAATACGTTTGTCCGGATTTCTTTTGTGGCAATCAACTTATTCAGAACTTTATTTTAGTAAAAAGTATTGGCCGGATTTCACGCCACGAGACTTACAATTAGCAATAAGGGAATATTCTAAAAGAGTTAGGCGTTTTGGTAAATAAAAATGATTTAAAACTATCAAATTTACGACTTTCAATCTTTAAATAAATAGAGTAAAATAAAAGATGGATATAACCAAACAATTTTAAAACTATGAAATCCAAAATTAACTGGAAAAAAGTAATACAGAATGTAATTTATAGTTTTAGTCTTTTCTTAATTATTCTCATAGGATATCTTTTATTAATGTCTAAAGTAGTCTACGCTCCCACAATTTAAGAAAGAATTCTATACTGAAAAAATAAAAGAGCCCTGTAAATTAGCGGCTCTTTTTGATACTTGTATTGCGAAACTTTGAAAAGCTATGGAACCATCGAGATGATGTCGAAGCCAAGGGTGGTTTCATTATAGACAGCCACCTCGGTTACCCTGATGCCAGGATAATACACATAAGGTTTTTTCCAAATCTTGTATTTGACGTTGGAAATAGCTTCTTTCGCGCTTCTCGCGTAAGTAGTCTCTTGAAACCGCCTGCCTTCAACATAGGCAGTGACTCTGTAACAAGTCAAATTGACCCTTGATTTCAAACTACGAACATCTCTCTTAAATGGATATCCTTTTGGCATCTAACACCCCCTCTTTGTTGTAATGTGCAATCAATATACAATGACACGTCTAAGCGTTTTAGTCAAAGAGGTTTAAAGACTATCCTTGTTTATGCTATATTAGAGAAACTTATACTTATGCAAACAAATCTATTTGATATTAAACAGTCAGAAGAAAACGAAAAGGAATTAGGAAGCAAAATTACTAAACCGCCCCTTCCTTATAGAAAAGTAAGTCGAAGTAAAATAGAACTGTATACAAACTGTCCTCGTTGTTTTTATTTTGATTTAAATAGAGGGATTATACGACCACCTGGTTTCCCTTTTACTCTCAATAATGCTGTGGACGCTCTTCTAAAAAAAGAATTTGATATTCACAGGGTCCAAGGTACCAAGCATCCTCTCATGGAAAAGTACGGTATTAATGCCGTGCCTCTAAGAGATGAACACTTAAAAGAATGGCAAGAAAATTTTAAAGGAATAAGGTTTAAATATGCACCGGCCAGTTTTGAGGTTTTTGGAGCAGTAGATGATATCTGGCTAAATTCTAAAGGAGAATTGATGGTAGTGGATTATAAGGCTACTAGTACTACCAGAAAAATTGATTTAGATGACGGACAAAATTATCACGAAGGTTACAAACGCCAAATGGAAGTATATCAATGGCTGCTAAGAAAAAATGGGTATAAAGTATCTGATACTGGCTATTTTGTTTACTGTAATGGACTAAAAGATAAACAAGCTTTTGATGCTAAGTTAGAATTTTCAGTTGAAATCATAAGCTATACGGGAAATGGTGACTGGATAGAGAAAACATTGGGAGAAATGAGAAAATGTTTAGACAGAGAAACCCCGCCTCCCCAAAATCCAGAATGTGAGTACTGTAATTATATTAGCAAGATAAAGAATTCTATTTAAAATGTTTATCCTAATTGTTTTAGGTCTTGTTCAAGGAATCACCGAACTTCTGCCAATTTCTTCCTCGGCTCATTTAATGATTCTGCCCTGGCTTTTTAAAATTACTGACCCTGGATTAGCCTTCGATGTGGCTCTACATTTTGGAACTTTTCTGGCCCTTGCTATTTATTTCTTCAAAGATTGGCTTAGGATTATAAAATTGGGTTTTAATCGAAAAACTTCAATTCATTCAGACGATATTTATAACCACAAAACCTTATGGTTTTTAATCTTAGCAACGCTTCCTGTAGCTCTTGTGGGATTTGTCTTCGGAGACAAAGTAGGGGAATGGTTTCGTCATCCATTAATTACTGCTCTAAGTTTAATTCTTTTCGGGATTTTACTTTGGATAAGTGATAGATATTCAAAGAAAACTTTGGAGTTACGAGAAATGACAAATAAAGATGCTTTATTCATCGGAATAGCGCAAGTATTGGCCATAATTCCGGGGGTTTCTCGTTCAGGAGCCACCCTCACCGCAGCTTTAAATCGTAATTTTAAAAGAGTGGACGCAGCTAGATTTTCTCTATTACTTTCAATGCCCGCTATTCTCGGAGCTCTTATATTGGAGATTAAGAATTTAGTAAATCTACCGATAGTAAATATTTTAATAGCCATAGGAGTATCTGCCCTAAGCAGTTATTTGGTTATTAAATTATTTATGAATTATATAACCAAAATAGGTTATAAAGGATTTGCTATTTATAGGATAGCCCTAGCTTTGATTATAATTGTCGCATATTTTATTAGAGTTAAATAAATAAAATGAATTTTACTTGGGTATTATTATTAAATGATGTTCAAACTAGTTTATCGGTGTTTTTCAAAGATTATGGAAGTAATCTTTTAAAAATTACAATAGTTTATATCATTGGAAGAGTTTTAATCGAATTAGTATTAAAAAATATAAGTCGTCTTTATATAACTAAAGAAGAAAAACAAGGAAAGCAATCTGGCCGTCGAGCAACGACTTTAGCTGGTTTAATGAACACTTTAGCCTATATATTTCTAGATATAGTAATATTAATTTCCGTGTTAAGAACCTTTGGAGTAAATTTAGTACCCATTTTAGCTGGAGCGGGTGTTTTTGGATTAGCCCTTAGTTTTGGTACCCAGAATCTTATTAAAGATTTAATTGCCGGACTTTTTATTCTCATAGAAAACCAATATAGTCTTGGCGACAGAGTAAAGATAGGTGAGTATACTGGTAGAGTACTCAAAATAACCATGCGCTCTACTATTTTAAAAGATATCGATGGTCAAATTATTTATATTCCCAATGGTACAATTACTCAAATAATAAATTTATCTCAGGCTAGTACTCCTGAAATAAAAGACATGCAACATGAAGCAGAAAAAGAAAGTATCGAAAACAAAAACTCCAAAGAGAAATAGCTCTTTTTGGTATAAAACCAATAAGTCAAAATCCTATTTACTGGGTCTAGCTCCCATGGCTGGAGTTTCTGATGAACCATTTAGATTAATAGTAGCTAAATATGGTAAGCCAGATTTTATTTATACCGAATTTATTTGGCCAGAAGCTCTTTTGTCTATGTCGGAAGAAGCTTTGAAAAATATTATTTATTCAGAGAAAGAAAGGCCTATTATTGCTCAAATAGTTGGTAATAACCCAGAAGCTTTCTATAAAATAGCTCCTATTTTATGTGAATTAGGGTTTGATGGTATAGATATAAACATGGGTTGTCCAGATAAGCATATATTGGCTAGGGGCGCTGGAGCAGCATTGATCAAAAATCCATCTTTAGCAAAAAAATTATTTGAGGTAACTCAAAAAAGTATTAATGATTGGGCTCAAGGAAAAGATTTAAAAGATTACGGATATACTTTAAAAGAAATTAATTTTTGGAAAACTTTCCGGAAAAAATACCATTTAAAACTTCCAAAAAATAGGAAACATATTCCTATCTCATTAAAAACAAGAATTGGTTACAGAGAGCCCGATATCAAATGGTTGCGTTTTGTAATAACTAAAATTCATCCAGAAGTCTTCATTCTCCATATGAGAACCTTCAAGGAGAATAGAAAGGGTTTGGGGCAATGGGATATTATGGAAAAAATAATACCATTGGCAGCTAAAAACAATGTAATTATAATAGGGAATGGAGGTATAAATAGTCATGCAGAGGCGTTAGATAAGATTAAAAGATATAATTTAAAAGGACTAATGATTGCTCAGGGAGCCCTAGGGAATCCTTGGATTTTTAATGGTACAAGACCCACTACTAAGGAAAGATTAAAAATAGCTTTGGAGCATGCTAAGCTTTATAAAAGTCTTTTTGGGGAAAAGAAGTTTTTTACCATGCGCAAGCATCTTTTATGGTATACTAATGGTCTAATAAATTCCAAAGAATTACGTCGGCAACTTTGCCAAGTTAACACTTATGCAGAGTGTCAAACAATAATTGGTAGTTATTTGAAAGAAATTAAACATTAATTTGTAAATTATCCGAGGTATGTACTCTTTTGTTACTAGAAAAGTTGGCCTAGCCTTAGGGAGTGGCAGTGCACGAGGACTGGCCCATATAGGAGTAATCAAAGTTTTAGTCGAAAATAATATACCTATCGACTATATCGCTGGTAGTAGCATTGGTTCAGTGGTCGGTGCTCTATATGCAGCTAAAAAGGATATTACCTATATAGAAAATTTGATCTATGGTCTAAACAAAAAACAAGCTTTGTCATTAATAGATATAGCTCCACGTTATGGATTTATAAAAGGAGAAAAGATAGAAAAATATATAGAAGAAATTATAGGTAAAAAGAACTTCTACGATTTAAAAATTCCTTTCGCAGCTGTGGCTACAGACTTAAAAACAGCCGAATCAATTGTTTTTAAAAGTGGAGACTTGATTAAAGCTATCCGTTCAAGTATTTCTATCCCAGTAGCCTTTAAACCAGTAGAATACGAGGGAAGACTATTAACAGATGGGGGAACTGCTATGCCAGTGCCCGCTCAAGTAGTTCGCTCTATGGGAGCTGGACTAGTAATCGCCGTAGATCTTAATTCTGATTATGAAACAGTTCATAGTAAAAATAAATTCAATACCGGAGATATGATTAACGTTGCCCTTGATCTAATGGTTACCAATCTATCTAATTATAATAACAGTGCAGCTGATATAATTATTAAACCAAAAGTTGGAAAAATTACTTGGAATGATATGTTCAATCCTAAAGCGGTCATTCTTGAAGGAGAAAGAGTAATGAATGAAGCCTTACCTCAGGTCGAAAGATTTTTACATAATAGTTTGTGGATTTAAAATATGCTTATAGACGAAGTAACAATCAAAATAAAAGCTGGGAATGGTGGTGATGGCAAAGCCGCCTTCAATAGTAACCTTATGAGTCTAGGACCGTCAGGAGCAAGTGGCGGTACTGGCGGTAATGTTTATGTATTAGGAGTATCCGATATGAACGCTTTAGAAAGGCTTCGTTTTACTAAAGTTATTAAGGCTAATAATGGTGGACCGGGCCAAGAGCAATTTCGTGATGGAAAAACAGGCGAGGATGCTGTCATATTAGTGCCTGCTGGTACGACAGTAGAGAATAAGCAGAATCACATAAAATATGATGTTTTAAAAATCGGTGAGAAAATCATGGTAGCCAAAGGTGGTCATGGCGGTAAAGGTAATTTTTTATTTAGATCATCTAGAAATACTTCACCTACTCAATTTCAAAAAGGTCTTCCTGGAGATGAAGCGGATTTTCATTTAGAGCTAAAATTAATTGCCGATGTTGGTCTGGTAGGTCTCCCTAATGCTGGGAAATCAAGTCTTCTTAATAATCTAACAAAGGCTAATGTCAGAGTAGCTGATTATCCTTTCACTACCCTCGAACCAAATCTTGGTGTTTTTTATACCAAAGAAATGCGACCCATAGTAATTGCAGATATTCCTGGTTTAATAGAAGGGGCTTCGCAAGGAAAGGGTCTGGGATATAAATTCTTAAGACACATAGAGAGAACAAGACTCTTATGGCATCTTTTGAGCATGGAATCGGAGAATTTGTTAGAAGATTATCTTAAAATAAAAAAAGAGCTAACAAATTACAATGATACTTTGGGAGAAAAACCAGAATTGATTATTTTTACTAAAATTGATTATGAATCAAAAGAAAACAGTAAGAAATTAAAAGAAGCCGAAGCTTATTTCAAAAAGTTAGGAATTAAAACCATTGCCCTTTCGAATTTAACAGAGGAAGGCATAGATACGCTTAAAAAAGACGTACTAGAAAAACTAAATTAATTTTGACAAAACGACGATTATCCTTTATATTTAGCTTTGCAAATAGGTTTTACTATGTTGTGCTACATGGTAAGATTTAATCAGATATTTTAGCCGAGGTAGCTCAGTGGTAGAGCGTATGCCTGAAGAGCATAGCGTCGGGTGTCCGATTCACCCCCTCGGCACAGATTCAAAATTTAAGTATTTATTTTCTAATATATATATAAATTTATTGAATCCATATATATTCTAATCATATGAAAAACATCAAAGACAAAGGGCTGCTTATATTTATAATAGTTGTAATATTGGCTTTAACCGGACTTTTGGTTTACGTACAAATTAAATCAAAAAAAGGAACGACAATTACTCAAGGAGAAGATCTTCTGTTTTATTCGGTGAATTGTCCTCATTGTAAAAATGTAGAAAATTTTCTTAAAGAAAACCAAGCTGAAACTAAACTAGCTTATCAAAATATAGAAGTAGATTTCAGTCAGGCCAACAAACAGTTAATTTTACAAAAACAAACTAGCTGTGGTTATACAGAAGAAAACAATTTAGGAGCCATCCCATTCCTTTATACAAAAGATGCTAAATGTCTTGTCGGAGATGTAGAAATTATTAATTACTTTAAGAAAGAACTGGGTATCAAGTAGTGGGTGATAGGAACAGTTGAGATTGATTTTGATTACGAATGGGCAATTAGCTCAGTTGGTTAGAGCGCCTCGTTTACACCGAGGAGGTCGTGGGTTCGAATCCTACACTGCCCACACTCAAAGATTGTTACAAATTTAAATTTTATTTTATGTTAGAAGCATTTAAAAAACTGTTCAAAACAGAAGAAGATGTGGACTCTTACACTGCAGGTAGGGCAGATATTTCTGACGAAATGAAGGCAACTATAGAGGCTGTTTCTCATATGAAACCGCAACAAGATATGGATGCTAGTGAAGAAGATAAGAAAGGGGATGAAGAAGGGGCAGATAAGACTCCAGGTAATAACGAACAGATTCACTAAATAAAAAACACCCATTGCGGGTGTTTTTTAATATATTTGACCAGCCAAGGTTAAACCAATTATTTGTTTAGCCCCATTTTCTTTTAGAATTCTAGCAGCTTCATTTAGAGTAGCTCCAGTAGTATAGACATCATCTATAAGAATAAAATTCTTTTGAGAGATTTCTTTTTTATCGGTAATTTTGAACGCATTTAGCATATTTTCTAACCTATCTTCAGGCGAAACGGCAAGAGCCTGGGGAGGGTTATTTTTTATCCTTATCAGATTATTATTTATAATGGGTAATTTTAATGAATTTTTATCGGGAATAATTATTTCCGCTTGATTAAATCCTCTCATTCTTTTTCGTTCATCACTCAAGGGAATGGGAATGATGCTAAAATTACCCTCGCTTAATATATTTGAATGACAATCTAGAAAAGATTCGACATAAACCTGAAATAAATTTTTTAAAGGTACTAAGTTATGATATTTAAAATTTAAAATAAGAGATTGTATCAAGGGCATTTGCCAATCAAATAAACAAGCTATGGCTTGCAGTGTTGAGTTGTGAATAGGGCAAACCATCTGATTATCTGATAGGAGTTGATGACAGATAGGACAGTATAATGAACCATTAGGTCTTAGATCCTTGGCACAACCTAGACATAAAGGAATAGAACTATTTAAAAATTTATGGCAACCCAAGCATTGATTAGGCAAAATTAAATCTAAGTATTTTTTAGAATCGAACATAGTTGCAATATTTGCTAAACCCAATTAGAATAAAGGGTAAGAAGCGGTTATGTGATTTGAATTATTAGTAATTATAACATTTGCATGTCATTTTTTAATAAGATGTTATCTCCCAATCATTATGTTGGGATTGATATCGGAACTACTAGCATCAAAGTAGCTGAAATTGTACGTACCGATGGGACTCTTTTTCTTAAATCCTACGGTATTTTAGAAAACTATGCGCATTTAGAAAGATTAAATGAATCTATTCAAACCAGCAGCTTTAAATTAATAGAGGAACCTACTGCTCAACTAATTTCCACCTTGCTCAAAAAAACCAATATGCATCCAGATTATGTGATTATGTCTGTACCGGCCTTTGAATCCTTTGTTGCTTTAGTGAGTTTGCCAAAAATGCCAGAAAGAGAAATAGATCAAGCCTTAGCTTATCAAGCCAAACAATATATACCCTTACCAGTTGCCGATACTATGCTTGAATGGATAAACGTGGGCGAAGATGAAAAAGGGTTGCAAGTTTTACTAATTGCTGTTCCGAAGGATGAAGTAGCTCGCTTAGTAAAAACTGCTCAATTGGCGAAATTGAATTTAAATTCTATAGAACTTGAAAGTATAAGCGCTGCACGTATTTTCTCATCAGTAGTCAAAGAACCATATATGATAGTAGATATTGGTGGGAGGCTAACTTCTTTCGCTTTAGTGGAAAAAGGTAAGTTAAAATTTGTAGAAAATATAGATTTAGGAGGTGGAGACTTAACTCAAGTCATTTCTACCGGTATGAATATAGATCCTTTCAGGGCTGAAGAGCTTAAAAGGACTCAAGGAATACTAGAAAATGGGGATAGCAATACTGGAGTAGCTGGTTTAATCCTTCCCATTTTAGGAAATATTGCTGCCCAAGCTATGAAAACTAAACGTCTATACGAGAGCAATCATAATTTGACCATTGGAACCATAGTTTTAACTGGTGGGGGAGCCAATCTTCCAGGATGTTTAGAGTACTTTGCAAAAGAAACTCAGAGTAAAGTTATAAAAGGGAATCCTTTTGAAATGGGGATTATCAAATACGAAAGTAGATTAGAGCCGATAGTAAAAGAAATAGGTTCAAGTCTTTCTATTGCTTGCGGGTTGTCGATGGTAAAATTATCCTAAAAAATGAGAGTAGTATTTGTTTCCCCTTGCTTTTGATTATTTAATTAGAGTATAATAAGAGAAGAGAATTTAATAATTCTTATATGGATATTGCGAACGTTAAAAGAGATGTTAGCTATACTCTAAATCATAAAGATAATAAAAATACGTGGCCGAATGGACTAGTGGCGCTTAGCGTCATAATTTTAGTGGTGGCCATTTTAGTAGCTACTGGACTTAAATTATGGAGTAGCTATCAAACAAAAAAATTAACTTCTTTAAATACAGAAATTGAAGAGTTGAAAGCTTCTTTTCCCGGAGAGGAAGCAGATATTATTAAAACCGAGAAAACATTAAATAATATTGGTCAAATTCTCAAAGAGCATCAAAGTACCGCCAAGCTCCTGACAGTTATTGAAGAAAATACTGATCAAAATGTTTATTTCACGAATATGGGCTGGGATCCAGATACTCTTATTTTAACTTTAAGTGGAGTGGCTGATAGCTATTCTACCGTAGCTCTTCAAGTAAAGAACTTTCAACAAGCAGTTTTAAGTGGAAATAGTCAGCCGGCTTTTGGCCAAGTGATTTTAAAGGGTTCTAAAATCAATGGGACAGCTAAATATGATTTTAGTTTAGAACTTAGTGTCAATAAAGCTGTGTTAAATTTTTAATATTTATGAGAGAGAATACTAAGCAAACTTTATCAGTAGCCCTTATAACGGCTTGTGTGGCTGGAGCGGTGTTTATATTTGCCAGAATTATCTCTCCAGGAAGAGACGATTTACAAAAGATTATGGGTAATATAAAAATTGCTCAAGCAGATAAAGATGAATTAGTTAAATATAAACTGTTGGGAGAGAAACTTGTAAGTGAATCAGCTTTAATGGAATCTCAGATTAATGATGTTAAAGAAATAATGCCTTCTTCCCCGCAAACAGCAGAAATATTGGCTACCCTAGATGTTCTGGCAAAGGAAAATGGATTAGTGCTTGATAAAATAGATTTTACTTTTGGTAGACTGACAAGACAAAATAGTGAAGAGGATTTGACCGATTTACCATCATTAATTAATACCCAATTAACTTTAAGAGGAAATTATTTAGGCTTCAAAACGTTCTTACAAGAAGTAGAAAAAGAAAAGCGCTTGCTCAATTTATTCGGGCTGACGATTAATAATAAGAATGTTTCACCTTCTAGTATAGTAATCGGAGGTGTTAAACCAAAAGTAACGGGTGGAGCAACAACTATTTTAGAATACCAAATTAGTCTAACAGCCTATTATCAATTATAAATCCTATGAGTATAAATATTAATCAAACTCCTACTAGGAAAAATAATTTGTGGCTTTGGATAATTGTCATGGTCTTTTTGATTGGGGGAGGATTATTCTTCTTTCTTCAATCAGCTGTGAATCCAGAAATAGTAGTAACTAACGATATTAAAAAACTTTTACCCAAGGGTAGTGAAATTGTTGAAGACATAGACCTCAATGCAAAGATAACAAGTATTTTTGAAAGCTATCCTTTCTTAACTCAATTGGTGAAACACACAGATTTAGATCAGTTAGTAAGTGGTACAAAGGGGAAGACTAACCCTTTTGCTAAGTAGTATAGGTTTGATAATGGATCTTAATTTTTTAAAATTCTTAGCTGAGCAAAAATTAATTACGGCCGATAAGGCCTCTCTTTTAGAGAAAGAAATTAATCCTTTGGGGAGTAATATTGAAGAGCTTCTTTTAAGCCAAAAAGTTTTAAATGAAAATGAGTTGGCAATAGTTAAGGGCAAATACTTTGGTTTACCAATCAAAACATTTTTACCCCAGGACACTATTCCCCAAGATGTTTTAGCTCTTATTCCTGAAGATGCCGCTCGCAATTATAAAGTGATTAGTATTGCCAAAGACAAGAGTGACCTTTCAATCGGAATGCTTCATCCAGAAGATTTAAGAGCCCAGGAAGCTATTAAATATATAGCCAAGAGATTACATTTAGGAATTAAAATTTATGTAGTAACCCAAAGTGATTTGAAACGTTTGTGGACACAGTATCAGACTTTCGCAGAAGATCTCAGAAAGATTTTAACCGATCTTCAACAAGATTTTAGCCAAAGATTTTTTAAAGATAAGGCCAAACCAACTGGTCAGGCAGTTAATTTAAAAATACAAGGAGCAATTGCCGAAGAAGCACCTATTATAAAACTACTCTCAGCAGTTTTTACTTATGCAGTAAGAACGAGAGCTTCTGATATTCATATAGAACCTCTAAGAGATAAATTACGTATTCGTTTAAGAGTAGATGGTAACCTCTCTTCAAACATTTTTTTACCCTTAGAAATTCATTCAGCTATTATTTCGCGTATTAAGGTTATGTCTAATTTAAAAATAGACGAAACCAGAGTTCCTCAAGACGGTAGATTTCATACTTATATTGATGAGAAAGAAATTGATTACAGAGTCTCTTCTTTTCCAACTGCTTTAGGCGAGAAAATTGCTATCAGAGTTTTAGATCCAACGATTGGTCTTAAAAGTGTTAAAGATTTGGGTGTAGATGGTCATAATGCCGAAGTTTTGAGTAGGGCTATGATTAAGCCTTACGGTATGATTTTAATTACTGGCCCTACTGGTTCAGGAAAATCAACCACTCTTTACGCTATGCTTCAAGAATTAAACAAAGAGGGTGTTAATATCATTAGCCTTGAAGATCCAGTTGAATATACAGTTGAAGGAGTTAATCAATCTCAAGTTTTACCTGAAATAGGCTATACCTTTGCCAATGGATTAAGATCTATCTTACGTCAAGATCCTGATATAATTATGGTAGGAGAAATAAGAGATGATGAAACAGCTGATTTAGCTATTCACGCTGCTCTAACTGGGCATATAGTATTAGCCACTCTTCATACAAACAATGCCGTGGGAGTTATCCCGAGGCTTTTAGATATGGGAGCAGAATCGTTCCTTTTACCACCAGCTTTAAGCTTAATGATTTCCCAAAGACTAGTGAGAAGATTGTGTCCTGATTGCACAGTGCAAGTAGCGGCTAATGAAATGCAAACTCAAATAATAGACGAGGCTCTAAGCGATTTACCTCCTAGTGCTAAAAATAGTTTAACATTTAAAAAACCTTATACTCTTTATACTTCCAAAGGTTGCCAAACTTGTAATAATAAAGGCTACTTGGGAAGAATTGGTATATTTGAAGCATTAGAAATGTCCCCAGAACTCGCACAGATTATTTATAAAAAGGGTGATAGTGAATTAATTGCCCAAGAAGCCAAGAAACAAGGTATGATAAGTTTAAGACAAGATGGAGTTCTGAAAGCCTTGAACGGTCAAACTACTTTAGAAGAAGTTATTAAAACTACTGACGCTAAAAATTAATAATTATTTTTATGGAAGATCATCAACAGCATTTAGCCAATCTTTTAATTTTAGCTGGTCAACAAGGAGCCTCTGATATTCATTTCAGTGTCGGTCGCCGTCCCAGTATTAGAGTTGATGGAAACCTAATCGAAATAGCTAAAGAGCCTGTTTTAACTCCAGATTCAGTAGCCGCTTTAATTAGCGGACTTTTAACTCCAGAGCAACAAGATAGACTAATAAAAGAAAGGGAATTGGATTTTGCCTTTAATTACGAAGACAAGATGCGTTTCAGGGTTAATGCTTATTTCCAAAGAGGGTATTTATCTGCTTCCCTTCGTCTTATTCCTGCTGAAATTAGAAATATAGAAGAACTCAATTTACCACCCATTCTCCATGAATTAACTAACTACAACCAAGGCTTTATTTTGGCCGTTGGTCCTGCAGGTCACGGAAAAACAACCACTCTAGCAGCCCTAGTAGATGAAATAAATCACAAAAGAATGGATCACGTGATTACCATAGAAGATCCTATAGAATATGTCTTTGTTCAAGATAGATCTCTTGTTGATCAAAGAGAAGTGGGCTCGGATACTTTAAGTTTCCATAGAGGTTTAAAATCAATTTTACGCCAAGACCCCGATGTTATTATGATTGGAGAAATGAGAGACACAGAATCAGTTTCTATAGCTTTAACAGCTGCTGAGACTGGTCACTTAGTCTTCTCAACTCTTCATACTAATTCAGCCAGTCAAACACTAGATAGAATTATAGATAGTTTTCCTTCTAGTCAACAGAATCAAATAAGATCACAATTGGCAGCTTCCATTGTAGCCATAGTTTCTCAAAGATTAGTTCCTAGAATAAGCGGTGGAAGAGTACCTGTTTGCGAAGTAATGTTAGCAAATTCAGCTGTAAAGAATTTAATTAGGGAAGGTAAAAATTATCAATTAGATCTAGTTATTGACACTAGCGCCCAAGAAGGTATGATTTCTATGAATAGATCTTTGGCTGAATTAGTGAAGAAAAAGATTATTTCCTTAGAAAATGCCGAGATTTATTCTTTAAATGCTAGTGAATTAAGAATGATGCTTAATTAGAATATGATTTTTTATTATCAAGCCAGAGACCAACAAGGACAGATTCAGGCCGGGAAATTAGAAGCCCAGTCTCTTAATTCTGCCATCTCTACCCTTCAAGGGCATGGCTTGGTAATTTTAAATGTTGAACCGGAATCTCAAAGAAATTTTTGGGAAGATTTATTTGGTAGACGCAATCGTATCAGTGGACAAGACCTCTCATTATTTATGAGACAATTTTCTACTCTTCTTCAAGCCCATGTGCCCTTAAGTGAATCTTTAAAATCGCTTATAGCCCAAACATCTAGTGTGACCATGAAAGACACTATTTATCAATTAAATATTGATATAGATTCTGGACTAACACTCTCCCAGTCTATGGCTAGAAATGAAGGTATTTTTTCTGAGTTTTATATTCAAATGGTTCGTTCAGCTGAGCTCTCAGGAAGATTAGAAGAAACACTGGGTTACCTAGCTGATTATGCCGACCATGAATACAAACTCAATGCCCGAGCCAAGAGTGCATTAGTTTATCCAATATTCGTATTAGGTACCTTTGTAGTTGTAGGAGCTTTTATAACGATCTCAATAGCCCCACAGATGTCTGGAATATTTAATGAATTTAGCTCTCAACCACCTCTAGCAACAAAAATACTAATGTCAGTCGGAAGCTTCTTAGGAGATTGGGGAATAGTAGTTTTAGTTATCTTGGCAGGCATAGCTTGGATTATTAGAAATTATTTAGCCTCACCTGAGGGAGATAGATTAAAAGGTTACTGGCTTTTGAAGATTCCTATATTAGGGAAAATGTATCGCCAGATATTTTTGGCTCGTTTTGCCGAAACTTGTGGCACACTAGTCAGGGGTAGTATTCCAATAGTAACAGCCCTTGAAGTAGCCGGAGATTCTACTGGTAATTTTATTTATCAACAAATAGGTCGTGAACTAGCAGAAAGAGTAAAACAGGGAAGAAGTATTAGCCAAGCCATAGCTGAACATCCCGTAGAATTTCCCGTAATGGTTTCACAAATGGTTTCCGTAGGTGAACGTACTGGTCGGGTCGATGACTTATTATTAAGAGCTTCTAAATATTATCAAGACGAAACAGAAAGATCTTTCGCTTCTCTTTTAGACGTTTTTCAACCAGTGCTTATAGTGGTTTTAGGTATCTTTGTCGGTATCCTTGTCTGGGCCATTCTAATGCCTATTTATCAATTAGCCCAGACGGTGTAAATATATATAATAAATTAAAAAATAATAAAAATAATTTATGAAAAAATCTTTAAAAGGTTTTACTCTCGTAGAAATGCTTATAGTCATTTCTATAATTGCCATCCTTTCAGGTGCAATTTTAGCCGGTATGGGTTCTTCTCGTTCTAAAGCCAGAAATGCTAAAGTTGTTGCAAATGTTAACACTCTCCAACTTATAATGGAAAATGCCTATACGGATGGCTCTTATCCTACAGGCCCAAATGATACGAATATCAGTGCTAGTGACATAATCAAAGCGAATGCAATAATTGCGACAGGAACCGGTGTTAGCTATTGTCCGGCCGACGCCGATGTTAATGGTAATATTACTTCTTATAGGATTCAGGGAGTATTAGAAGCAGGTAAAGATGCTGATGATATTTTAAAAAGCAGTCTTACTAGCGCAATAAATTCTTGCACTTGTGATAAAGCTGCCGATTCCCCTGAATTTTGTGTAGGAGAATAATATACAAATAATGTCCAATTTCTTTTGGCTTATTGTTAGCTTTGTTTTTGGTACTATCATAGGTAGTTTTGTTAACGTTGCCATACTCAGAGGAGAAAAAGAAGAAAGTCTTAACGGGCGCTCTCATTGTCCCACTTGCGGCCATAACTTAAGCCCTTGGGACTTGGTGCCCGTTTTTAGTTATTTGTTGCTTAAAAGGAGGTGTCGTTATTGTCATCAGCCCATAAGCTCATTCTATTTTTGGAATGAGATTCTGATGGGGAGTGTTTTTGCTTTAATTCTGAATAGAATTTTAAGTTTTTCCTTCACTAATGCTATTTTAAAATATGCATTCATTGGATTGGGAGAAAAAATAATGTTCTTTAGTCAATTAGCTTTTTGGTTAATTTTCTTTAGTGCTTTGATAGCCATTGCTATATTTGATTTACGAAATTATCTTATTCCAGATACTTTCATTTATACAGCTTCAGGAATTTTAGGTTTAAACCTTATTACTCAGTTTGTTTTATCTCTTACAAAAACGAAGTGGTTCTATTTAAGCTCTGGATTTAAATTTCTAGGCCAAAATGAAGGCGTGTTTTTTGCAGGTAATAATTGGTTGGGAATATTAATCGGCGGACTTATTGGATTTATTGTTTTGGGTCTATTAGCTTATGGTTCTCATGGTAAAGCTATGGGATATGGTGATCCTATTTTAGGATTACTCTTAGGAATAACTTTTGGACCGGTGGGTATAGTTTTAGTTTTAGCCCTAGCCTTTCTTTTAGGAGGATTTATAGGAGGGATTTTGATGTGTTTCAAGAAAAAGGGATTCAAAAGCCTTTTGCCCTTTGCTCCCTTCCTAGTTACTAGTAGTTTGATAATATTTTTGTTAGGCGATCATATTTTAAATTTTTATGTTAGAATATTTGGGATGATTGTTTAATTATGTCCAAATCCCAAAGGGGCTTTACCCTAGTAGAATTACTCGTTACCATCTCCATGATGGCTATAATAACAGCCGGTGTTTTTAGCTACTCTCGTAATAGTGAAAATAGAAATAATTTAAATAGAGCAAAAGAGAGATTAATGTTTGAAATCCAGAGGGCAGAAAGTTTGGCTATGAGTAATTCTCAAAATCCTACAGATACTCGTACCGATAAAGGAAAATGGATACAATGGGGAGTTGCTATTAATGACGGTGGAAGTTATAGAATAGAATCAAGAACTTGTCCTAGTGGGGCAACAGATATAGATAAGGGGGCATGCGGATCTAAAACAGTTATAAAACTTGAAGATATAAAACTTCCTGCTGGGATAAATCTTGATACAAATTCTTCGGACTCAGGTATTTATTTTTTAGCACCAGAACCAGCAGTTTATCAAGAGAGCGGTAGTAAATTAAGCGGTTCCTCAGTAGCAACTTTCGTCTTGCAATATAACAATGATTCTAATAAACAGATTATAATAAAAGTAAATGCAATTGGGCAAGTTAATTCAAATTAATGATAATAAATCATTACAAATTGAAAAATGGTTTTAGCCTGATAGAGGCATTAATTGCTATAGCTATTTTAATAGTAGGAATACTTAGTGCCTTTTTGCTTCTTATTAGGACTACGGCAACCATTCCGTCTATGCAAGCTCGCCTAACGGCAGTGAATTTAGCTCAAGAAGGTATAGAAGAAATAAGAGCACTGAGAGATACCGATTTTTTAAACGATACGAAAGGTTTTAAAAGCTTCTTAAATGGTCATTCTTGTGGAACTGGTTGCCATATCGCTGTCAATAACGAAAATGGCAGTATAGAATTGTTTGATGGGCAAGGTGAGCCATTGAAACTCAATGAAAGCACCCACTTGTATACTTATAATCCTGATGATCCAGATAGTATTTTTTCGCGTAGTATTATAATTGATAGTACCCCAACGGATTTCATAAATGTAACCGTAAATGTTATCTATAATATTAAAGACAAAACTCAAACAGTAGAAGCTTCTGACCGTCTTTATAATTGGTTAAATCCCTAATATGCTTAGAAAATTATCTAAAAGTAAATTAGGATTTACATTAGTAGAGTCATTAGTGGCTATAACTATTTTTTTGGTAGTGGTGACAATGGTTGGTTCTATCTATATTAGCTTTGTGCGTCAGGAAAGAAGACTTTATGAGTTTTTAAAAACAGAGAATAATATTCGGTTTGCTTTAGAGTATATAGGAAGAGATATTAGAATGGCTCATGATTTTAATTTTGAGAATAATTTTTCAGTTTTTGATACAGATTCTGGTACAGAGACCTTAACTTTTAATGATTACACTAGCAAAAACGGAGAGTCTCATCCAGTAACTTACACTTTTCTTAATAAAAATATTCAAGTTACAAGATATAATAGTGTGTCAGCCATAGATCTTTTGGAAGAAAATGTTGAAGTCAATTCATTCAAATTTTATATTACTGAGGGAAGACAATTGGTTCCACCGAATAAACAGCCAACAGTAATAATTGTTTTAGAAGCTGTTGATCAATATGGTAATGAATATAATCTGGAAACAGCAGTGACTCCACGCAATCTAAACTTTTCTCCATAGCTTATGTTTACTTATGTAAAACACAATTTAAAAGGACAAGTCTTGCTTTTTAGTTTACTCCTTCTAAGCGCAGCTGTTATAATCGCTTTTAGTTTAAGTACTATTTTTATTAGAGATATAAAATTATCCAATGATTCAGTAGCATCTTTAAAAGCTTTCTATTTAGCTGATTGGGCTAGCGAAGGCAATCTTTATAATTATATAAAAGATGGAGAAGATAGTAATAATAATTGTGTTACTCCTTATGTACCCAATGGAGACAAAAATGAATGCTCGGGAATATGCGATACAAAAATATGCTGTAAAACAATTCAATGCAATAGTACGGGAATAATTACTGTTGGACAATCTGGTTCGACATCACGTTCTATAGAAGTGAATTTTGAATAATATGGATAGTCTAGAAAAGGTTAAAGAAAGATTAACCAAACTCAGAAAAGCTATAAACGAATATCGCTATAGCTATCATGTTTTAGATCAGGATCTTGTGGACCCTGAGGTTTTAGATTCTTTAAAAAAAGAGCTATTTGATTTAGAAGCTCAATATCCAGAGTTAATTACCCCTGACTCTCCAACCCAACGTGTAGCTGGCAAACCTTTGGCTGAATTTAAGAAAATAAAGCATTCTCAAAGGATGCTTTCTTTAAATGATGCTTTTAGTCAAAAAGATATGGAGGATTGGTACGCTAGCATTATTAAACTTTTGCCTGGAGAGCCTACTTTAGATTTTTATTGTGAACAAAAGTTTGACGGACTAGCCATGTCCTTTATTTATAAAAAGGGTTTATTTATAGAAGGTTCTACCCGTGGAGATGGTTATGTAGGAGAAGATGTCACTCAAAATTTAAAAACCATAGAAGCTATCCCTCTTAAGTTGAATGACAAGGAAACTTCTGTTAAAGAATTAAAAAAGATGGGGCTGGGTTATATTGCAGAGAATTTAGAGAAGACTTGGCCAGAGATAATAGAAATTAGAGGAGAGGTGTTTTTAGCTAAAAAAGAATTTGAACGCATTAACAAAGAAAGACATTTAGATAATTTACCTCTTTATGCAAATCCCAGAAATCTTGTAGCTGGATCCATTCGTCAATTAGACTCACAAGTAACAGCTGCCAGAAAGCTTGATTCTTATGGTTATATTTTAGTAACTAATTTGGGTCAAACAACTCACGAAGAAGAGCATCTAATAATGAAGTCTTTGGGATTCAAAACTAATCCTCATAACAGTTTGAAACATGGTTTAGAGGGCGTATATACCTTTTATAAACAACTAGAAAAAGAAAGAGAGTCTCTAGAATATGAAATAGATGGCTCAGTTATCAATGTAAACGAAATAAAATATCAAAAGATTTTAGGTGTAGTTGGCAAAGCTCCAAAATGGGCTATTGCTTATAAATTTGCCCCACGCCAAGCAACTACAATAGTAGAGGATATCACCGTCCAAGTCGGGCGAACCGGTGTCATTACCCCTGTAGCCCATTTAAAACCGGTTTTAGTAGGTGGGACTGTTATTACTCGTTCTACTTTGCACAACAAAGAAGAAATAAAAAGATTAGATCTTAAAATAGGCGATACAGTCATTATTACTAGGGCCGGTGATGTGATCCCTAAAATTACAGCAGTTTTGAAAGATTTAAGAACTGGTAAGGAGAAAAATTTCATTATGCCAGTTCGTTGCCCAGAATGCCAAACACAAGTGATCCTAAGCACTGACAATATTTTAACCATTTGTCCGAATAAGGCATGTCCAGCTAGAGATAGACATCGCTTGTATCATTTTACTTCCAAGGCAGCTTTCGATATAAAAGGATTGGGAAGAAAAATTTTAGATAAATTAATTAATACCGGACTCATAGAAGATGCAGCAGATATTTTCACCCTCAGTACTGATAGCTTAAAAAGTTTACCAGGATTAGGAGACTTATCAGCTTTTAATTTAGTAGATGCAATTACCAAAAAAAGAAACGTAACTCTAGAAAAGTTTTTGGTTGCTCTAAGTATTAATCACATAGGCGATCAAAATGCATACCTAGTTGCTGACTATTTAATTAAAATAGCGAAATCTCTAGACTTGTCTTTAAAAACGCCTAGAGATCTTTGGCTAATTGGCTCACGAATAGATCAAACATCTTGGCAAACTATCAATGCTTTCGGTCCTAAAATAGGGGAAAGCTTAGAAGACTATTTTTCTCACAAAGAGAATAAAGAACTTTTAGAGAAGCTTAGTTCCAATGGGGTCTCTTTAATTTTGAAACCTATTAGCCATCATTTACCTTGGCATAATTTCACTTTCGTTTTTACAGGAACTTTAAAAAACCTTAGTCGGGAGCAAGCAGAAAATGAAGTTAAAATTCTGGGGGGCAAAGCTAGCGGAAGCGTTACTAGTAAAACTAATTACTTAGTAATAGGAGATAATCCGGGTAGCAAATATAATAAAGCCCAAGAATTAAATGTTAAGATTCTTAAGGAAGATGAGTTTACAAGTCTTCTAGATAAAGCGAAAAAGCTATCTTAATTAGATTGCAAAGAAGCTTCAATTATAGTAAGCTGACTCTATTTAAAACACTTTTCTATGTTAGATAAAAGAAATATAGACCATTTAGCCGAATTAGCACGCTTACGTCTTACAGACGAAGAAAATTCGATATTGGGTAATGATTTAGAAGGGATTTTGAACTATGTTAACCAATTAGCAGAAGCCAAAATAGATGATTTGCCTGATGCTTCTTCAGGATTAATTCAGAACGTAGTTAGAGAAGATTCTAACCCCATTGTTGATAGCTCTTTGAGCGAAGCTATTATTAAACATTTTCCTAATCAAGAGGGGCGAAACCTTAAAATTCCTCCAGTATTTTAAATCCATGATAAAAGATATTCATTCTAAATTAGTCAGCCAAAAAATAAAGGTCACAGACCTCATTACTTCTTATAAAAGTAATATTAATAGTCGAAATAGCGAATTAAATGCTTACTTATCTATTAATGAGGGCGACTCTTTAAAAGAAGATATAGAAAGAGCAGAAACAATTTTAAAAAATGATCCAAATGAGCTTTTGGCAGGTATTCCGATCGCTATAAAAGATAATATTTTAGTTAACGGATTAAAAGCTACTGCTGGTTCCAAGATTCTAGAAAATTATGTGGCAATAGAAGATGCCACTGTTATCAAAAAATTAAAAAGTAGAGGAGCTATTATTTTGGGCAAAACTAATTTGGATGAATTTGCCATGGGCTCCTCAACTGAACATTCTGCTTTTGGCCCAACTCATAATCCTTATAATCTTAATTTAGTACCTGGAGGTTCTTCGGGTGGTTCAGCTGCAGCCGTAGCAGCTGATTTAGCTGTAGCAGCTTTAGGTTCGGATACTGGCGGGTCTATTAGGCAGCCAGCTGCCTTTTGTGGAATAGTAGGTTTTAAACCTAGTTACGGAGCAGTTTCACGTTATGGCCTATTAGCCCTATCTTCATCCCTAGACCAAATTGGTCCACTGACAAAAGATGTAGAAGATTGCAAGATTATTTTTCAAGCCATCGTAGGCAAAGATGAAAAAGATGCCACTACCACAGAGATAGAAAAGAGTAGCAATCTTTCTGATTTAAAATCTATTAAAATAGGCTTGCCAAAAGAATACTTTGTTGAAGGTACTGATGGTGAAATACAGAATAAACTTAAGGTTTTAATAGAGAAGTTAAAAACACTAGGGGTAACTATAGTAGAAGTCAGTTTGCCTTTAACTAAACTAGCTTTGCCCTGTTATTATATTATTATGCCAGCCGAGGCCAGTTCTAACTTAGGACGTTATGATGGTATTCGTTATGCTAATGCAAATGGGTTTAAAGAAAATGAAGGACTCCTCGATTATTATTTAAGAAATAAAGGGGAAGGGTTTGGGGCAGAAACTCGAAGACGAATCTTGCTCGGTACTTATGTTTTATCAGCAGGCTATTACGATACTTATTATAAAAAAGCCTTACAAGTACAAGCAGCTATTCGCAGAGATTTTGATAATGTGTTTAAACAAGTTGATTATTTATTAACTCCGACAACCCCTACAGCTGCCTTTCCTTTGGGTGCGAAGACAAACGATCCTGTCTCCATGTATTTGGCAGATATCTTTACTGTTTCTGCTAATTTAGCAGGTGTGCCAGCTATTAGCTTAAATTTAGGTAATAATAAGGATGGTCTGCCTTTAGGGGTACAATTAATAGCCAGTCGCTATCACGACCTAGATCTTTTGGATGTAAGTGAAAAAATAGAGGGTATTATTAAAGAATAGATTAAGCACTCATGAAAAATACTTTTTTCGCCATCCTTAAAATATTTAGTCTTCTATTATCCATTTTTCTTATTTGGAGAATCTTTGCTTACTATAAAAAATTAGATTTGTGGAAGAAAAAGATTGGCAATTGGAAAGAAATCTTTTGGTTAAATAAAACACCCCTTTTTATTCTAAAACGTAGATATAAGAAAATAGAAGAATTGTTAATGTCTCAAAATAGGGGAGCTTGGCAAATAGCAGTTTTAAAAGCCGATGCCCTCGTAAAGTCAGTTCTTCTAGAAATGGGTTACAAAGGAAAAGATGTGGGTGATATGGCAGGGCAATTATTACCTGAAATAGTTCCCGAAGAAATTAAATTTAATTTAAAGTTAGCCAATGAAGTTTGCCATCAGATAGTAGAAAGACAGGGTATACTTTCTCAAGAAGATGCTAAAAAGTATGTTGTTTCTTACAGGAACGCATTAGAAGTATTGGGAATTAAAATATCCTAGCATTGCTAGGATATTTTAGTAGTAGTTTATTTGATTCTCCAGAAATCATGTTTACCAATCTTTAAAACATCGCCAGCTTTGTAGGCATAGATCTTATCCCATTCTTTACAAGCTACATCTTCTAGACTAACTCCGCCCTGTTCTATTAATCTTCTGGCAAAGCTTTTGCTCATATCTGGCTTAGCTATTAAAACTAGATCGATAAGTTTTAGCTCTGACCCTACTGTTATAATGGCGTAATCAGAAAGAGATATAGATTCTTCTAAATTCAACTCATAAGATTTTTTACCAAATAATCTTTCGAAACGGCCCTCTGCAGATTCAGCTTCTTTCTTACCGTAATTTATTTCTGTGATAAGAAAGGCTAATTTCTTTTTCAAATCCTTAGGATTAGTACCTTGAGTAAGCTTTTCTTTTATTTCAAGCAATTCATTTTCGCTAATATTAGTACAGAGTTCGAAACCACTGAGAATCAATGAATCTGACCAGGCCATAACCTGTCCATACATATCCGCGGGAGTTACATCGAGGCTTATAATATTACCCTCGGTTTTACCCATTTTTTTACCAGAAGGATCAGCTAACAACTTTAAAGTAAGAACAAATTTTTCCTTATGTTTTAAGGCTTTTAAAAGACTTCGCCCACAAAGCATATTAAAAGTTTGGTCGTTACCACCAACCTCTACATCTACATTCATAAAAACGCTGTCATAAGCTTGGGCTAGGGGATAGAAAAATTCATGTAAATAAATAGGCTTTTCTTCACTTAAACGTTTTTGGAACATATCCCTTTCAAGCATTTGTTGCACTGTAAAATTCGAGGCTAGGGTAACCAAATCTTTAAAAGTCAATTTGTCATGCCAGGAGTGATTGTATTTTAAAATAGCGGGATTGGATCCAGAAAATTTTAAATAACGGCTTGCCTGTTTTTTAAATACGCGACTATTTCTTAAGACCTCTTTGCGAGTTAATTGTATTCTAGCAGCAGTTTTATCCGTAGGATCACCTATCATGCCTGTAAAAGAACCGATAAGAAATATAATTTGGTGTCCCAATTTCTGAAATTGAGATAATTTGTTTAAGACAATCGCATTTCCTATGTGTAAAGAATTTGCACTGGGATCAAAACCCGCATAAATACGTAATTTTTTACCACTCAAAAGTAAGGCTTTAAAAGCATCTGAAGTAGGATAAATATTTTCTACCCCTCTATTTAAAACAAAATCGATATCCTTGGAATTAGTATTGAGAGAAGTCATATAAACTGAATATTAATGATTACAGTTTAACTTAAAAAATTTTAAAAGACAAAGATCGATCAGAATTATTATAGGAAACTTAAAATCACCATATTGGTGATCAGTAAATAGTTTACTTAAACAAAAAAACAAGGGGCGCAGTGAACGGGATTCGGACCCGTGATCTCCTCCGTGACAGGGAGGCGCTTTAAGCCAGGCTAAGCTACCACTGCAATAGATTTTGATTATACCAAAAAACTATTTGAAAACAAATCTCCGGTGACAGGGGTGGGGATCGGACCCACGACCTTGGGTTTATGAGTCCCATGCTCTACCAACTGAGCTACCCTGCCATATTCTTAAAGTGGGATAGAATCTTACTATTTATTCGTTTCACATTCCAGCACCTCTCCAGTCTAATTGGTTGCGGGGACAGGATTTGCACCTGTGTCTTGAGGTTATGGGCCTCACGAGATACTACTTCTCCACCCCGCGAAAAAACGAACTTTATTATTATATCAGAAAACGACCAAATAGCAAGATTGTAGATTTTATCACCGATTTAGCCATATTTTTATACCATTATAGAGCCATTTTGTAAACATTTTTACTTGAAAAAAATAGGAATTTTTGTTACAATAAGATGTGATTTTTAATAACTAATCATATGGAATTTGATATAGAAAGCTATAGAAATGAAGCTCTTAAATCTCTGAAAGCCATTAATGACAACAAAGCTCTTGATGCTTGGCACAATCATTACTTGGGGAAGCAGAGTCAATTAGGAATCCTCAATAAAGAGTTAAAAGACAAAAAGGCAGAAGAGCGCAAAACTTTAGGAAAAGAGATTAATAAAAGTAGAGGGGATATGGTAAGACAATATGAAGATAAATTGGCTTATTTGAATAGCATCACCACTTCACCCACTACAGATATAGATCTTTCTTTACCGGCCAAGCCTTCTTCCTATGGTTTTAGAAACCCTTTAACACTGGTAGAAAACGATCTTATTAAAGCTTTTGAGCAAATGGGGTTTAGCGTGGTAACCGGTCCTGATATAGAGACAGAATACTATAATTTTGATGCTCTCAATATACCAGAAGAACATCCTGCCCGAGAAATGTGGGACACAATTTGGGTGAGTGGAAAAAACGAGGGATCAGAAAAAAAGACCAAAAATAAAAATCCCAATTATCTCCTTAGAACCCATACCTCTCCCTTACAAGTTAGATATATGGAAAATCATCAACCACCACTAAAAATGGTTGCTTTAGGTACTACCTATAGA
>JBAQYG010000030.1:0-10216 GCA_049299915.1 Minisyncoccia bacterium
AGCCTGTACTGCATCCGTGTGAAAATATGGATAAGGAGTATTCTGTTTATGTTTAAAAGAATTCAATAATTCCCCTATTTCTTTTAAAGGTTCTAAAACACCTATTTCATTATTAACTCCCATGACAGATACTAAAGTAGTATTCTCTGAAAGATTTTTTTCTAATTCTTCTAAGCTAATGAGACCATTTTCATCCACATTTAAAACGGTGGTGGTTATCAATCCTTTGTTTTCCAAAGCTTTTATAGGAGCAATGATAGAATCATGTTCAATGGCACTGTAGATAATATGCGGTTTAGCTCCTTTAGGTAAAATTACTTGGGCACAACTTAAAATAACCCAATTATTTGCCTCTGTGGCTGAACTAGTAAAAAGAACATTGCTATTTTGAACATGAAAATATTCGGTTATTTCTTTCCGTTTGAGAGATATCTCAGAAGCTACTAATTGACCAGCCGAATGAATGGCATTAGGATTAAAATAAAGATCTGTAAAGTAAGGGCTCATCTTTCGAAGTACTTCCAAAGACATGGGCGTAGTAGAAGCTGCGTCCAGATCTATTATTGGATATTTATTACTTTTTCGAAATAATCCCTTTCTTTTTTGTTTGTTTATCAAGAACATAATTTTCCCAAGTGTTCCAAATTAAATAAGCGCATTTTTTTCTAGCCGAACTAAAATTAAAATTAAGGGTTTGAAGAAATATATTCTCTGGAATAGATTTGATATCATGTGTTTTTTCCAATAGTTGACACATTGTTTCTGCACCCAGAGCAGAGAGACTACAGCTTTCTCCGGTAAAACGAGCTTGAGAAATTTGATTTTTTTCAGTTTTTATTTGCAATACTATTTTATCCCCACAAGATTCATTGATGCCCACCAAAGTAATTTCTGGTTTACTTAATATCCCCTTATGAGCAAAGGAACTGCTTTCTTTTACTAGCTGTAAGAGGCTTTTATTATTAGAAGTAATGTTATTTTTTATCATGAGACAACTCTTTACTTATGTTTGTCATAACCTGTAGGAAATAATTTACCTCTCGTAGGGTATTATAAACACCGAAACTAATTCTTACAGAGGCTGGAATATTTAATTGATGGTGCAATGGACCGGCACAATGTACTCCAGCCCTAGTCATTATACCTTCCTTAGCTAATAAATCACTAAGATCATGGGCGTGAACTCCTTCCAGGTTAAAAGCAATGATACTACTCCTTTTGGAGATATCCGCAGGTCCTAAAATACTAATACCTTTAATCATTTTTAATCCAGAATAAACTATCTTAGTGAGATCTTTTTCCTGTGATTGAATTTTTTTAAATCCTAATTTTGTTAAATAATCTACAGCTACTCCTAAACCAATAGCCTCTATATAAGCAGGAGTACCAGCTTCAAATTTTTGAGGTAAATTAGCCCAACAGACACCTGTACCATCAAAGCTGGTAATCATCTCTCCTCCTAAATTTAAAGGCTCAGTCTTGAGTAACCATTCTTTTTTTGCAAATAAAACCCCTATGCCTGTTGGACCATACATTTTATGTCCGGAAAAAGCTAAAAAATCACAATCTAAATGTGAAACGTTAATTGGCAGATGGGCAACCCATTGGGCCCCATCGATTAAAACCAGAGATCCTTGTTTGTGGGCTAAATTAATAATTTGTTTAAGCGGATAAATATTCCCCAAGACATTGCTTACGCCAGCTATGGCCACTAATTTCGTTTTATTAGTCAAAGCTTTACGAAATGCAAGAAGGTCAAATTCTCCCTTAGCATTTATACCTATAATTTTCAATTCGATTTTTTTCTCCTGCGCTAATCGCCACCAAGGCAAATAGTTACTATGATGTTCAGCTTGCGAGATTATGACTTCATCCCCTTTTTTAAAATAATCTCGTTCTAAAATTTGAGCTACTAAATTAATGCTTTCGGTAGTATTCCTAGTAAAAATTATTTCATTACTAGATTTGGCTCCAATAAAATCAGCTATTTTTTGACGAGATTCTGCATAAAGAGCAGTAGTTTTTTCTGACCAATAATATCCTCCTCGATAAACATTGGCATTACAAGATGAATAAATATTAGTCATCATCTCTAAAACTTTTTGGGGTTTTTGAGTAGTAGCAGCATTGTCAAAATATATCGCTGGTAATTTTTGAGAATGACTTTGTTTAATTTGAGGGAAATAATCTGTATTCATACTCATTAAATTGTAGCATAGTTACTAAAAAGATAACTTTTAAACCATTCTATTTCTACGCCTCGACTAGCCAAATAATTTAATATATCGGGGCTAGGGCTACCGAAAGCCAAACTATGATGTAAAAGGCTGTCTTTATGGCTTAAGGAAATATTTTGCTCTATTATGGCCTGGCTGTTTCTATCAAACAATAATCCCTTCAGGTCCAGATTTATTCGAGCCTCTTTTGTTTTATTAGTATCTTTTAAGAAGAAATGCAATTTTAATTGACTGCCATCGCTAACAAAAAACTTTCCTTGTAAATCTAAGGAGCTTTTGTCTCCCTCAAGAATAAGATAAACCGAATGCTCATATAAATGTTTGTCAGTAAAACTACCGCGAACTTTTAAATATAAAGTAGTTTGCGGTTTAATTCTAAAAGATGTTTTTTGCCCCGTTTTCAGTTTCTGAAAATCTAGAACAATAGTTTTAATAGCAGTCATATAATAATTAAGAGGAATTGGCTAGAGCTAAAGCCAAGATTTGTTTAATTTCTAAAAGATAATCCTGGGGCAACCAATGGCTAAGTGGTTCATAGAAGCTTAGAGCCAAGATTAAATAAGCTTCTTGCTTATCAATACCGCGTGTTCCCAAATAATTTAAAGTTTCTTCTTCTATCTGAAATAACGATCCTTCGACTTCTGTTTTAGACGTATAATTGGAAAGATCTGTTACGGGATCGGTGATATAAGTTGCCCTATCTCCTAAAAGAATATTATCGCAGCGAGAAAAATTAGTCGCATTATCAGCCGAACTTTTTATTTGAAAAAATGGTTGCCAATGGCTAAAACCACCATCAAAGATAAGACTTTTAGAATTAACACTGGCTAGAGTATTTTTTCCAGTTTGAATTACTTTGGCCCCGCTGTATTGTTTTTGACCCTTCGCAAGAGAATTGATTGATTGATAAATGGCTCGGCTATTATCTCCTATTAAATCTGATAAAGGGTATTTAACTGTTAATTTTGAACCGAAATTAGCATCCAACCATTCTATCTGACCATCTTGTAAAACTTTAGCTCCTTTAGTGGCTAAATTATAAACTTCTTTAGACCAATTTTGGACGGCTCCATACCTTACTTTCGCCCCGTCTTTAACAATAATTTCTACTACACCGGCATGCAAGCTTCCGCCCACAAAAGTGGGGGCAGTACAGCCTTCTAAATAAGATACCTGGCTATTTTTTTCAGCTATTATTAAAGTTCTCTCAAACTGACCAAATTCTTCTCGATTAATCCGGTACAATACTTGGATAGTTTCATCTATTTTAATTCCTTCTGGTATATAGAGAAAACTACCCCCTGAAAATAAAGCTGTATTTAAGGCTGAAAATTTATTGTTTTCCGTTTTAATGACAGTACCGAGATATTTTTGAACAATCTTTGGGTATTTCTGAATAGCCTTATCTATGCTAGTAAAGATAACTCCACTTTTTGACCATTTCTTAGAGAGAGAATCGTAAACCATCTCAGATTCTTCTTGCACACCTATACCACCAAGTTTTAGCATATCTTCTTCAGGTATTCCTAAGTCAGCCATTAATTTAAAAAACTTTTGAGTATGTTTTTCGGTAAAATCAGTTATGTTTACTTCTGGTTTGAGATAATATTTAAGATCGTTTAAATTCAATTTTAAAAGTGGTACCAAAAAATCAGGAAGAGGTAAATTAATAAATTTTTCCAAAGCCTCTAAACGCATATTCTTCACCCAAAGAGGCTCTTTTTTTTGAGAGCTTAAGGCTAAGATTATATTTTTTAATTGTATGTGTAAGCGCTCGTCTTCCATAATTAAAAATGACTATAATGGAGCGCTCCTTCTTTTAAAGTTAAAATTTGCTCTGGTTTAAGAGCTTTTTGCCATAGAAGTTGGTGGCTAATTACTAAAAGAGTTGTCGTTTTTTTGAGTTGTATTATTAATTTAGCAAAATTAACCAATGATTGAGCATCTAAACCTGCTTCAATTTCATCTAAAATTGCTAATTTGGGTTTTAAAATAAGTAATTGCAATAATTCTAGCCTTTTTAATTCTCCTCCGGAAAAACCAATACCAAATGAACGTTCTAATAAATCTTTGTTTAATCCTAATTGAAGACCAATTTTGAAAATATTTTCGCGACCCATTTGCTCAACGCCATTATTATTGGCATCTAAATATTCTAAAAAATCTATTGTTTTCAAGCTATCTATAGCTGGAATTTTCTGCCAAGCTAGAAATATACCTAATTTTGCTTTTTCTGAAGCAGAGAGCTTGGTAATATTTATATCGTTGAAATAAATGCTACCTTCCTTGATATTAAATGGAGGAATACCAAATAAAGCCTGAGTTAGAGAGGTTTTACCCGAAGCATTGGCACCTGTCAATATAGTTAGGGTATTCGCTTCTAGATTAAAGCTGATTTTCTTTAAAATACTTTTACCCTTAGCGCTTACTGATAGGTTTTTTACTGTTAAGAGATAGTTGGTCTTGTTTTTAATCATAAAAAATAGCGAAAGAAAAAGATAGGGCTTATAACAGCCCTATCTTAATCCAAAAACCTTAAATTAGCAATTTTAAACTTCTGCTTGAATATCTGTCTTGTAACCAGTACCAGCTGGAATAAGACGACCAATAATCACATTTTCTTTCATACCCCTCAAGTAATCTATCTTCCCTTCTAGGGCAGCCTCTATCAAAGTGTAGGCTACTTTCTGGAAAGAAGCTGAGGCTAAGAAACTGCTGCTATTTTCTGCTACTTTGGTAATACCAGTTAAAATTTGGGCAGCTTCTGGAGGTTTCTGTTTATTTTGAATAAGTTCTTCTCGAGCATCTAGGTAACGATACTTATCTATTATTTCTCCAGGTACAAAGATGGATTCTCCAGCATCTGTAATCTGTACCCTAGAGAGCATCTGTCTGACAATAACTTCCAAATGTCTATCATTAATAGCTTCATTAACTAGACTATAAACTGCCCTAATTTCTTGGATAAGATATTCTTCAACCACATGCCTACCGGCTATTTTATGTAAAACCTTTGGATTCAAACTACCTTCAGATAAGGCTTGCCCTGGTTGAACTTTATCATTTTTCTTAACAAACAGATTCAATTCTTTGGCCAAATAATAATCCCAGTTTCCAAATTCATCTATCTTCACATTACTTTGGATAGCAGAACGATTACTGATCCTCCCTCGTTTGGTAGTAGTTTTTTCTTTGGCCACTATGGGCATAACTTTTATCACATGATATGGTCCATCGGTTATAATAGAATCCACAATGCCTTCCACCTCTACTATAGGCACTTCACCCTTAGGAGGACGGGCTTCGATGATTTCTTCTACTCTAGGCAAACCTTGAGTAATATCAACAGCTCTAGCAACACCACCGCTATGGAAGTTTTTTAAAGTTAATTGAGTACCTGGCTCACCGATAGATTGAGCAGCTACAACTCCTACAGCCTCCCCTCTTTCTATTAATCTATTGGTAGCTAGATCTGCTCCATAACATTTCTGGCAAACACCAACATGAGACTTGCAAGTAAGGGGTGTTCTAATTTTTAGTAAAGGATTAGCTAATTTTTCTATAATGCGAGCTGTTTCTCGAGTAATCATTTCGCCAGCTAAGATAGAAATACCTCCCTCTTTGAAATCAGCAGCCAAAGTGCGTCCGTAAATCAAATCATAATAGGATTCATGGAGTTTTTCGGCATATTCTTTGGTAGCTTCTACGAAAATATCAGTGTGGCAATCTTCTTCACGTACAACAACCGATTGGGCTACATCTACTAGCCTTCTGGTTAAATAACCAGCATCAGCAGTATGAAGAGCTGTATCAGCCTGTCCTTTACGACTGGCATGGGTAGATAAGAAATATTCCAAAGCATTGAGACCTTCTTTATAGGAAGTTTTAATAGGTAGTTTTATGATGTCTCCGGCGGGATTAACCACTAAACCTTTCATACCCATCATTTGCATGATCTGATTCCAATCTCCACGAGCATGCGAGGCCACCATTGTATAGGCTGATTCGGTTGGCTCAAATAATTTCTCTACCAATTTACTAATTTTACTAGTAGCTTCGGTCCAAAGGATAATTTCTTTTCTTTCTTTTTCTTCTTTAGTAAGCAATCCTTCATTGTACTGTTCTCCTAAACTAGTAACTTGTTCTTCAGTGGCAGTAATTATGGCTTGTTTTTCAGGAACTTTATGTAAACTATCCATAGACCAAGATAATCCAGCTAAGGTAGCATATTCAAATCCTAAAGTCTGAATGCCTTTAATAAGTTTGGCGGTTAAATCCACTCCATATTTTTCTATTAAAGCATTAGTTATAGTAGAAAAATCTTTGGAAACTAACTCTTGATTAAGGAAGGGATAATCTTCGGGTAAATTCTGATTAAAGATTATTCTTCCGGCAGTAGTTTCGGTAGCTTCGGCGAGTGATTTATATTGACTATCACCCTTAATCTTACGAACTTTAATTTTGGCACGAAGATCTATTTGGCCATAATTCTGAGCCATTAAAACGTCTTTTTCGTCGTTAAAGTTTAAACCCTCACCTTTGCTGCCTGCGATATTTTGAGTAAGCCAGAAACAACCGGCTACCATTTCATGACGAGGATGCATGGCAGGGGCACCATTAGCTGGTTTTAAAAGACCGAGGGAAGAAAGCATTCTTGTTTTAGCTTCGTTTTGAGCTTCACAAGAAAGGGGTAAATGAACAGCCATTTGGTCCCCATCAAAGTCAGCATTAAAAGGTTCGCAGACAAGAGCGGGAATTCTGATAGCCAAACCCTCTACGAGAGTTGGTTTAAAAGCTTCGATACCTAAACGGTGAAGAGTTGGGGCACGATTAAGTAGAACTAATTTATTCTTAATAATTTCTTCTAAAATTTCCCACACTTGATCTGTACCATCCTCTATCATCTTGTGAGCCGCTTTGATACTAAAAACTAATCCTCTTTCTTTTAATTCTTTGATAACAAAGGGTTTGAAAATTTCTAGAGCCATGGTCTTAGGGATACCGCATTCATCAATATCAAGTTCTGGGCCGATGACAATAACGGAACGTCCAGAAAAATCAACCCTTTTACCTAAAAGATTTTGTCTGAAACGACCTTGCTTTCCTTTTAAAATATCAGCTAAAGAACGCAGAGGTCTATGCTGTGATTGTTGTAAGGCACTACCACTATTACGACGCATACCATTATCAAGCAAAGCATCCACGGCTTCCTGTAACATTCTTTTTTCGTTACGAATAATAACCTCTGGAGCTTTTAACTCCATTAATTTTTTCAAACGATTATTACGATTGATGACACGACGATATAGATCGTTTAAATCGTAGGAAGCATAACGACCACCATCTAATTGAACCATGGGTCGTAAATCTGGTGGTAAGACAGGTAAGTTAGTGAGAAACATCCATTCTGGTCGAGACTTGGAATTAATGAATTGCTCCATTAATTTTAAGCGACGATTAATCTTTAAAGCGCTTTCACCAGTAGCTTTGGCTAAACGAATTTTCAATAGTCTCTTAACTTCTTCTAAATCAATTTCTTTTAAAAGATTAAAGATAGGAGTGCTACCAGTGGAAGCTTCAAATATTTGACCGTATTTCTTTGATAAATTATAGTATTGAGCTTCCGAAAGAACGGCTTTAACTTCTATGCTTTTGGCTTCATTTTTGGCTGAGTTATAGGAATCCAAAAGAGATTGTTTTTCTGTGCTATCAACGGCTTTAAGTTTACTTTTGTATTCTTTATCAATATCTAAAAGCACTTGTTTTTTAGCCTCTTCGTCTATCTTGGTAATAATATAGGCCGTATAATAAACCACTTTTTCAATTTGGGGTAAAGGAATATCCAAAACTAACCCAATACGAGAAGGTAAATTTCTTAAAAACCAAATATGGGCTACAGGAACGGCTAAACCAATGTGTCCCATTCTTTCGCGTCTTACAATAGATTTAGTGACCTCTACTCCGCATTTATCACATACAATCCCCTTGTAGCGCATTCTTTTATATTTGCCGCAAGCGCATTCATAATCTTTGGCTGGTCCAAAAATTCTTTCAGAAAACAAGCCATCTTTTTCTGGTTTCTGGGTACGATAATTGATCGTATCAGGTTTAATAACTTCTCCGTGAGACCAACCCTTAATTTCTTCAGGGGAAGCCAACCTTATTCTAAGAGCGTTGAAATTATAGTTACTAGTACTAGTATTATAATTATTGAATTCTAATTCCATGACAAAAATTTAAAGAAGTTTTTGATATAGGTTAGGCTTCTTGAGTTGGGCTATTTTCTGACATGCCCGAAACATTATTAATTGTATCGACAGTAAGGGAAAGCGCTTTTAACTCAGCTGTGATTACGTTGAAAGCGGCTGGAATATGAGGGGGTTTAATTGCCTCTCCTTTAATAATAGATTCGTAAGCTGCTGCTCGACCGATTACATCGTCTGATTTAATAGTGAGCATTTCTTGTAATGTATAGGCCGCTCCGTAACCTTCTAAGGCCCAGACTTCCATTTCTCCGAATCTCTGTCCCCCCATATGAGCACGACCACCTAAGGGTTGTTGGGTAATAAGACTGTAAGGACCAATAGAACGCATATGGATTTTATCGGCAACCATATGGTCTAGCTTAAGCATATAAGCTTTACCTACGGTGACCTTATGATCAAAAGGTTCTCCAGTGTAACCATCATATAAAGTAACTTGGCCGGATTCTGGTAAATCAGCTTTATTTAACTCTTCTTTAATTTCTGTTTCAGTCGCTCCATCAAAGGCTGGAGTAACGGCATGATAATGTAATTTATCTGCTGCCCAACCTAAATGAGTCTCTAGAATCTGCCCAATATTCATTCTAGAAGGAACTCCTAAGGAATTTAAAATAATATCTACAGGAGTACCGTCTTCTAAATAAGGCATATTTTCCACTGGTAAAATAATGGAGATGACTCCTTTATTTCCATGACGACCAGAAAGCTTATCCCCTATTCGTACCTTTCTTAATTCAGCTACTTCTACTTTGATTTGTTTTAATGTACCTACATCTAATTTATCGCCTTCGTCACGAGATAAAATTCTAATATTAGTTACTCTTCCTCGACTACCATGTTTTAAAACCAAAGAAGTATCTTTGACATCACTAGCTTCTTCGCCGAAAATTGCTTTTAATAATCTTTCTTCTGGGGTTAAATCTGTTTCTCCTTTATGAGAAATTTTACCGACTAAGATATCATTATCTTCGACTTCGGCACCGATACGAATAATTCCTTCTTCGTCTAGATTTTTAAGTTTATCTTCCGAGACATTAGGAATATCGGGCGTTGTCATTTCCGGGCCATTCTTAGTATCTCTTACATCTACAGCAAATTCTTGTAATTTAATTGAGGTGAAACGATCATCGGATAAAACTTTTTCAGAAATAATAACTGCATCTTCGTAGTTGTAACCTCTCCAGGGCATAAAGGCTACTGTTAAATTTTGCCCAATAGCTAGTGCCCCTTTTTCCATGGCAGCTCCATCCGCTAAAATATCACCCGCTTTTACCTTTGTCCCCTTTGCAATACTGGGTTTCTGCATTAAACAAGTAGACTTATTGGTAATCACGAAGCTAGACAAATTATAGGTATGTAATTCGTTCTTAGTATCTTTTATAATTATATGTTGACTATCTATTTCTACTACTTCCCCATCATGATCAGAAACTAAAAGCTGACCAGAGTCTCTGGCTCCGATAGTTTCAAAACCTGTCATAACGAGGGGTGCTTCTGGCTTGATACAAGGAAGAGCCTGCTCTTGCATGTGGGCAGCCATAAGGGCACGACGAGCATCATCATGTTCAAGGAAAGGAATAAGATTGGCTGCTAAAGATAGAGTCTGTTGAGGAGAAACATCGACGAACTCGATTTCCTCTGCTTTGTATAAACCTGGTTCTGATTGATAACGTGTTTCTACCCAGTCTTCGGTTATTCTTCCAGAATCATCTAGCT
>JBAQYG010000031.1:0-2501 GCA_049299915.1 Minisyncoccia bacterium
GGTCAATACGGTCACGTTTGGTTGAAATTAGAACCACTAGCAGAAAAAGAATTTGAATTCGTTAATGCTATTAAGGGTGGTGTTATTCCTCAAGAATTTATTCCCGCCGTTAAAAAGGGTGTCATAGAAACTCTCGGTAGAGGTATTTTAGCCGGTTATCCTATAAAGAATGTTAAAGTAACTCTTTATGATGGTTCTTTCCATGATGTTGACTCTTCTGAAATGGCTTTCAAAATAGCTGCTTCAATGGCTATGCAAGAAGGCTTTAGACGTGCCCAACCAATTCTTTTGGAACCCATTATGAAAGTAGAAGTTATTATTCCTGAAAAATTCTTAGGAGATGTTATTGGTGACGTTAACTCTCGTCGAGGTCGCATTGATAATATCGGTGACAGGGGAATGATGAAGGTGATTGATGCCAAAGTTCCTCTAGCAGAAATGTTCGGTTATACTACCCAATTGCGTTCTATGACAGAGGGTCGTGGCTCTAGCAATATGGAATTATCCAATTACGAAGAAGTTCCTCGAAATATAGCCGAAATTATCATTAGCGGTAGAGCCGCTCTGAAAGGGTCAGAACGTAAGGAATAAAGACAAAATAGTCAATAGAGGCCGAATTCTGTTGACATAAAATAAGTTTTGAGTTAATATACCCAAGCATTGTACGCAATTTTTTGTTTCTAAAATTAACTATTAATTAATCAAGTAATTTTTTTAAATATTATGGCAGAAAAAGCAAAATTTGAGAGAGGTAAACCGCATTTAAATGTAGGCACCATTGGTCATATTGACCACGGAAAAACTACTTTAACTGCAGCTATTATCCATGCCCTTTTTCTCAAGGGTTTAGTTGCTAAGGATTCAGCAGTTAATGATATTGATAAGGCCCCCGAAGAAAAAGCTCGTGGGATCACTATTAATATTCACCACTCTGAGTACCAAACAGAAAAAAGACATTATGCTCATATTGATGCTCCCGGCCATGCCGATTACATCAAGAACATGATCACTGGAGCCGCTCAAATGGATGGAGCTATTCTAGTTGTTTCTGCTGCTGATGGACCTATGCCTCAGACTCGTGAACACATCTTACTTGCTCGTCAGGTAGGTGTTCCTTATATCATTGTCTTCCTCAACAAGGTAGATATGGTAGACGATCCAGAGCTTGTTGACTTAGTAGAAGCCGAAGTAAGAGAACTTTTAAATAAATACCAATTCCCAGGCAAAGATATTCCTGTTATTCGTGGTTCTGCTACTAAAGCCCTAGAAGCCACTTCTGCTGATGACGAAAAACTCAAACCTATCTATCAGCTCTTGGATACAGTTGATACTTATTTCCCAGAGCCAGTCAGAGATACAGATAAACCATTCCTTCTTCCTATTGAAGATATCTTTACAATTGAAGGTCGTGGTACTGTTGTTACTGGTAGAGTCCAGAGAGGTGCTATTCATATCAATGACGAAGTAGAAATGGTAGGTATCTTGCCTACAGTTAAAACTGTTGCCACTGGTATAGAGACATTTAACAAATCAATGGATGATGCTCAATGCGGTGATAACGTCGGTATTCTTTTAAGAGGAATCAAGAAAGAAGATGTCAGACGTGGTCAAGTATTGGCTAAACCCGGATCTATTACTCCTCATACAGAATTTGAAGCCAATGTATTAATCCTTACCAAAGAAGAGGGTGGTCGCCATACACCATTCTTTAAGGGTTATAAACCACAGTTCTTCTTAGGAACAGCTGATGTAACTGGTGAAGTTGTTCTTCCTGAAGGTGTAGAAATGGTTATGCCTGGAGATAATATTACTATGAAGGTGAATTTGATCGTACCTGTGGCTATTGACGAAACTCAACGTTTCTCCATTAGAGAAGGTGGTAAAACAGTAGGTGCTGGAGTTATCTCTAAAATTATCAAATAGAAAGATATCTAAACGCTTGGCTTATAAGGTCAAGCGTTTAGAGTGTAAGAAGCTTTTTTACAAAATTAGTTAACCTAAAGTCCCAGTTTAAAATGCAAACTTCAAATCAGTCGAAAATCAGGATCCGCATTAGAGCCTATGATCACAAGCTAATCGATAGTTCTGCTAAACAGATTATTGATACGGTTTTAAGAAATGGGGGAGAAATTAGCGGTCCAGTGCCATTACCCACAGAGGTACACCGCTATACCGTTAATCGATCCACCTTTGTAAAGAAAAATGCCCGTGAACAATTTGAAATAAGAGTTCACAAAAGAATTATCGATATTTTGAATGCTAATCCTAAAACAATCGAATCTTTAGGCGATCTAAATTTACCCAGTGGTGTCGACATAGAAATCAAGATGTAAAAAAGAGTATAGCGTTCGATGTGTTTCACAAATAAATAGTTAGTCTGGCCTCAGACTCATCTCTCCGTTAATTAAATTCAGAAGTAAGAGATGGACGTGAGGTACTTATCCGTTAAAATCCGGGTTAGTATCGACCCGGTTTTTAGTTGCTACAGTTATCTTCTAAGC
>JBAQYG010000032.1:0-10527 GCA_049299915.1 Minisyncoccia bacterium
ATTCCCTATTATTCACCAAACGTTTTGAAGTTTGACCAGCTCTGGCAATTTCTGTACCACCTTCAGTACAAGAATAGGTTTCATTTAAAACATTTACTTGCGGAGGCCAATCAACAGGATGAATATAGGTAGTTAGTAAACTTTCTGGATAAGTAAAAGATACCCCTTGTTTAGAATCTGTAAGTTTTTTCCATGTGTAATTGATCTCAGGACAGGGAGTAAATTCACACTTGGGACCAGTACGTCCAACATAAGAACCGTCGGGACAAAGTTTGGCCTCCATAGTACAGGCCACTGGGATTATGGTTTGAGAATTTAATTGCCAAATAGAAAAATTAAGGAAGCTAGCAAAGCTTACCCAAAGGATATAGGGAATTAAAAGATACGCAGCTGACTTAGAGACTTTGGAAAAAGCGATGATAGTTAAAAGAATGGCTATCCAAAGGATAATAATTTCTATAAAAGCATACGCCGGATTATGCATACCAAAAAAGATTATTGACCAGAAAGTATTTAAAATAAGCTGAATAGCAAAAATACTTAAAGCTACTTTTACTGCTTTTTTCTCAGTTCCCTTTTCGTAAACTAAATAAGCAGCAATACCCATAAGAGCAAACAGAATTGTCCAAACAGGAGCAAAAAGCCAATTGGGTGGAGAGAAAGTTGGTTTAGTAATACCTGCAAACCAAGTAGGAATAGATGGTGTAGTGAAAATAGCCCCTACCATTCCAGCTAATTCACAAATAATTACAGCTAAAAGTATTTGACCAATATTTTTTGTTTTCATATGTATTTATTAAAGTTAGTTTTATTATAGCAAGAAATACTTTTTCTTACATTAATTCTTGCAAGAAAAGACTATTTTGGTTATAGTAAAGCGTTAAAATTGAAAAGTAGCTTATTGGAGAGGTCGCATAGTTGGTCTAGTGCGCGCGCTTGGAAAGCGCGTAACCCGCAAGGGTTCGCGAGTTCGAATCTCGCCCTCTCCGCATATTAAAAAACTCCCAAACGGGAGTATTTTTATTAATCTAATTTTATACCGAACGAAGCAGTTTAATTCTTTCTTCTATGGGTGGATGAGTGTCAAAGAGACCCAAAAACCAGTTTCTTTTGCCCTGTACATCGTTTTTAACTGGTGAGGCTATAAATAACGACTGAACGTTAGAAGGCACGTTTAATTTATGCTCATCACGAGAAATGTCTTCTAGGGCTTCAGCTAATCCTTCGGGAAATCTAGTAATGATAGCGGCACTTGAATCTGCTAAATATTCACGCTTTCGAGAAATAGCCATTTGTAAAAGAGTAGCAGCTAGAGGAGCTAAAATCATTCCTACTAGTGCTAAAATTCCTATAATAGCTGATGTTGAAGAATCATCGTCACGACTACGAGAGCGACTGGAACGAGCACCAATATTTACCATGATAGAAATGATACCTACCATGGTAACGGCAATACTTGAAAGTAAGATATCGTAATTTTTGATATGAGATAATTCGTGGGCTAAGACTCCTTCCAATTTTCTTTTACTTTTTAAATCAGGGGTACCATCGGGATTATAGGAAAGCATATTAATTAAGCCTGTGGTAATACAAATCACTGAATTCTTGGGATTACGACCAGTGGCAAAAGCATTGGGAGCTAGGTCGTCTATGACATAGAGCTCGGGTGTAGGTAGTCCCACTGTTATAGCCAAATTTTCTACCAAATCACTGATGTAAGGATTATCTTCTTTAGCTGCCTTATGGGCTCTAACAGAACGAAGAATTATGTCTTTAGAAAACCAATAGCTCACCCAAACTTGAGCCAAACTTAAAATGACGGCCAAATAAAAAATACCTGGATTGTCATAGACTCTGGACAATAAATAGCCCAAACCACCAATCAAAGTGGCAAAGCCAAATAATAGGAACCAGGTCTTTAAAATGTTCCTCTTAGAGGTATCGTAAAGATTGACCATTTAAAACTAAAATTAGAATTCGACTTTGACGTTGTCTCTCTCTTCGGGCTTAGAAGTCTCGAAGTATTTCTCTTCTGTATAACCCAACATTTTAGCAGCAATATTAGAGGGGAAAGTAACCAATTTGGTATTGTAACTTTCCACGGCTCCATTGAAGAATCTGCGAGCAGATTGAATCTTGTCTTCAGTATCTACTAACTCTCTCTGGAGTTCCAAGAAATTCTGGTTAGATTTAAGATCAGGATAGCTTTCAGCTACGGCGTAAATCTGGGGTAAGAGTCTAGAAACTGCGTCATTAGCAGATAATTTGTCAGAAGTAGTAGTAGCCTTTTCAAAGTTAGTGCGTGCTTCAGTGACTTTCATTAAAACGCCTTCTTCTTGTTTGGCATACCCCTTAACGGTATTTACCAAATTAGGAATGACATCGAAACGTCTTTTTAATTGAACGTCGATATCAGAAAAAGCATTCTTTACTCTTTGCTTGGCTTGAGCCAAGGAATTATAGAGGCCAATGAGAAACAAAACTATGGCACCTATTATGATTAATGCAATGATCATTTTATAAATTTAAATTATTTAATAAGTAAATTAATTATAGCGAACATTTAATTTAGGGGCAAATTAGTAGTCCCCTCCCATATCGGGCATAGATGCTTCGTGATTATGCTCTTTTTTGTCAGGGGCTTCTGTAATGACCGCTTGAGTAGTTAAAAACATACCAGCAATAGAAGAAGCTTTCTCTAAAGCAATGCGAGTCACTTTCTTGGGATCTATGACTCCAGATTTTAATAAGTCTTCAAATTCTCCTGTAGCAGCATTGAATCCATACCCATCGCTAGCTTCACGGGCTTTTTGAGCAATAACTGCTCCATCTAGCCCAGCGTTAGTAGCAATTTGTCTAATGGGCTCTTCTAAAGCTCTTTTTATAATAGCCACTCCGGTTTTTTCATCCTCATCATCGACTTTCAAATTATCTAGTTTAGCGGCAGCCCTAAGAAGAGCTACACCACCTCCGGCGACTATACCTTCTTCAACAGCTGCCTTAGTGGCATGAACGGCATCCTCTATTCTCTGTTGAATTTCTTTTTGTTCTACCTCGGTAGCAGCACCGGCTTTTATAACCGCTACTCCTCCAGATAATTTAGCCTGTCTTTCTTGTAATTTTTCTTTATCGTAATTGGAAGTAGATTTTTCTAAAGCCATTTTTATTTGCGATAAACGCGCTTCTATATTTTTCTTTTCTCCTTTGCCGCCAACAAGAATAGTATTATCTTTGGTAATCACTACTCGGCGAGCTTGGCCCAACATTTCTAGAGTAGTATTTTCTATTTTAAGACCTAATTGTTCAGTAATGACACTACCACCAGTAACAGCTGCTATGTCCTCTAGCTGTTCTTTACGACTATCACCAAACCCAGGTGCTTTCACGGCAACGGCATTTAAAATTCCTCTTAATTTATTAACTATCAAAGTGGCCAGGGCTTCTCCATCTATATCATCGGCAATAATCACTAATTCTTTTTTACCAGTTTTTACTATCTTATCAAGTACTGGCAGAATATCATTAATGGCAGAAATCTTTTTATCGGTAATTAAAATATAGGGCTCATCAAGAACAGCTTCCATTCTATCGGCATTAGTAACCATATAGGGAGAAGCATATCCTCTATCAAATTCTAAACCTTCAACAATTTCATTACTTAAGCCAGTGCTCTGGGATTCTTCCACTGTAATAACACCATCTTTGCCAACTTTGGCCATAATCTCGGCTATCATCTCGCCTATTTTTATATCACGAGCAGAAATAGCTCCAATATTTGCAACATCGGTTTTGTTATTAACATCTACTGGCTTCTTTATTTCTTCTAAATAATCTGTCACAAATTTAACAGCTTTATCCATGCCGCTCTTAAGTTTTAAAGCATTGGCTCCAGCAGTTACATTTTTTAAGCCAGCATTAATCATAGACCAAGCTAAAACTACAGCCGTAGTGCTACCATCACCAGCTAATTCCTTTGTTTTCTCAGAAGCTTCTTTAACGAGAGAAGCTCCTACATTTTCCACTTTATCTTCAAGTTCAATTTCTTTAGCAATAGTGACACCATCATTGGTAATCATAGGGGAACCAAAGCCTTTGTCTATAACAACATGAGCTCCTTTAGGACCAAGAGTAATTTTGACGGCATTGGCTAATTTATCAACACCATTTTTTAAAGACTGGCGAGATTTGTCATCAAATAAAATTTGTTTGGACATGGTAATGAGTTTATAAAGTTATATAGTAATTATTCTGTAAGGATGGCAAGAACATCGGATTCACGTACAACTAAATACTCCTTATCGTTTATTTTTATATCACTAGGGGCATATTGGGTAAATACTACTGTGTCGCCCACTTTAACAGACATGGGAATTAAATCACCATCCTCATTTATTTTTCCAGGACCAGCAGCCATAACTTTACCAAGAGAAGAATGATTTTCAGCTGTTTCAGGAATAACAATTCCTGAAGCGCTCATTTTTTCTTCTTTTATTTTTTCTATGAACAGATGATCTGATAAGGGTTTTATATTCTCCATAGTAAATCTTTAAATTTAATTAATAACAATTGATTAGCAATCAACACTTGAGATTGCCAATGAGAATTATAGTCAGAATGAAACTACTGTCAAGAGTTTAAGATTCTTCTTCCTCTTCATCGTCGTCATCATCCCCTTCTTTCAATCCTTTTGGTTTATCAATTTTCTCAGGAGTAATTTCTATATCTAAATCTGTAATCTTTCTAACATCTTTTCCAAATTTACCCATTTCTTTGTAAGCATCATTGAAGGCTCCAACTGTGGTTTTAAGATGTTCACCCAATTTCTTAAGATAGATCTCAAAGCCTTTTAGGTGCGAAGAGAGGTCTCTTAATTTTTCCTGCATATCACCAAAAGAGTTTTCTATCTTTTCATCCCGTAGTCCTTGAACAACCATCTGCAGATAAACCCATAAAGTAGTAGGGGCCACTATATAAACATGTTTTTCTACCATAGCGTATTCTACGAGAGAGCGCGTATTACTTTTGAGAGCGCCTACGTTATCCGTTAAAATATCGTAATAAATAGCCTCTGAAGGGATAAACATGAAAGCGAATTCTGTGGTTCCCTCCTTGGGGCGAATATATTTAGAGGTTTCTTCTATTCTTTTTTTAATATCTTCGGAAACTGCTTTATCCCATTTGGCTTTTTCTGTTTCATTCTTTTCACTCAAGAGCTTGTTGTAATTTTCTAAAGGGAATTTGGAATCAACTGGAATAATTTTCTTTTTATATAAAATAGCTACATCTACCGCATCCCCATTTTGGAATTCGTATTGTTCCTTATAGGCCGTAGGAGGAAGAGCATTACTTAAAACCATAGATAATTGATACTCTCCCAAATTGCCTCTAAGTTTGCTGTTTTGTAAAATATTCTGCAGATTTTGCAATTGATCTGCGAAACCAATAACTTGTTTATTGGTATCGTCTAATTTAGTAACTTTTTCTGTGATATCGCGGGTTACAAAATTTAAATCTTTTAACCTTTCATCTAGAGTCCTATGAATATCAGAGATTTGACCCTGTAAGAGACTTAAGGATTGATTGTCTTGTGGCTTACTGGTCAATTTTTTAAGATACCACAAAACAATGGCCATAAAAATGGCGAAGATTATAATAGAGATTATGCTTAAAATTAGAAGAGGGGTAGACATATAATTTTAATTTTAAATTTTTTCTCGCGGTTTAAAGTATTTTTTACCACGCAATTTCTCTGGTAAATCTTTTTCACCTTGATTAGTAACATGTCCCTCGTACTCATGAGGATATTGATACCCTTTATTATAGCCTAAATTCTTCATTAACTTGGTAACTGCATTTCTTAAATGTAGGGGTACTGGTAAATTACCAAACCCCTCTACATCTTTGAGAGCAGCTTCTACAGCCATATAAGAAGCGTTATCTTTCTTGGCTGAAGCTAAATAAGTAACTCCATGGGCCAGAATTATTCGGGCTTCTGGAAGACCAACATATTCCACTGCTTGAGCCACATTATTAGCCACGACAATAGCATTTTCGTCCATATGGTCTATATCTTCACAAGCAAAGATAATCATCCTTCTGGCTATAAAACGAATATCTTCCCCGGCTGCGAGCATGCGTGCTAACCAATAAATGGCGGCATCCGGGCTACTATCACGCATGGATTTTATGAAAGCAGAAATAATATCATAATGGGCATCTCCTTTTTTATCGTAACGGATTATTTGTTTAGGTAAGCTTGTCTTTAAAAGTTCATTATCAATAATTAATTTTTCTTTGCTTAAGGTACCGTAATTGGTAACTATGAATTCTAAAAGATTTAAAGCATTTCTGGCATCTCCATCAGCAAAGATAACTAAGTTTTTGAGAGCAGCTTCTTTTATAGCTACATTGTATTTTCCCAACCCTCTCTCCTTGTCTTTCAATGCATTTCTAATAATCTTAGCCATCGCTAGTCCATCCAAGGGTTTTAAGGGCACAACTATAGAACGTGATTGCAGAGGGGTAATAATATCAAAAGAAGGATTTTCGGTAGTAGCGCCAACTAAAATAATCGAACCGTCTTCGACATAGGGTAAAAATACATCTTGCTGTCCTTTATTGAAACGATGAATTTCGTCAACAAACAAAATTGTTTTTTGACTGTTGAAACGATAACGTTTTTTAGCTAATTCTACTATCTCCCTGACATCAGCCACTCCTTGAGCCACTGGTAAGAAATCTTGGAAATAACTTTTAGTTTTATTAGCTATAATTTTAGCTAAAGTAGTTTTACCGCATCCTGGTGGACCCCACAGAATAACTGATTGTAAAGTATCACTTTCTATGGATTTCCTAAGGAGAGTGTTTTCTCCTACTACTTCTTCTTGACCAATAAATTCTTTAAAATCACGAGGACGCATTCTCTCGGCTAGTGGCATCGCTTCATTAATTATAGACTCGTGAGACATATATTAATCGAGCGGAGTAATTTTAATTTTAAAGCGTTTTACTTTCTTAACTTTCCCCCTGCCTCTACAGGTATGGCAAATCCTCTCGGCCACTTTGCCAGTGCCTCCACAATTTTCACAGGCCATACTAATAGAACCAAAGAGGGGTACTTTTATTTTTTGAGAGCCACTTCCTTTACATACCGGACAAGTTTTAAAACCATATCCCGGCTCAGCTCCTGAACCATGACAAGTGGGACAGGTAATGATATCTTCGTATGCCATCTCCTTGTCCATCCCCTTATTAACATCATTGGGAGTGATTTCTATATTCAAACGGCCCTCCTCTTCTCTTTGGCGGTTATTAAAAGAAGAACCGAAGTTGCCAAACTGGCTAAAATCAAAACCGAAGTCAGAGAAATTATTGAAGCCTGAAAATCCATTAGTCTCGCCTCCCGAATAATTATTGAAACCATTAAAATCAAAACCCCCTTTACGCATTGCATCATACTGGGCTCTTTTTTTAGGGTCATTTAAGTTCTGATAGGCTTCGTTGATTTCTTTAAACTTGTCTTCGTTGCCACCAGGACGATCGGGATGGTGTTTGTAAGCTAATTGGTGAAAAGCGCGTTTTATTTCTTCCTGACTAGCGTTTTCTTTTATGCCTAATGTCTTATAATAATCTTGCATAACTATTCTTCATTCAAGGATAATGTTTTATGGGGTATATTAACTGTTTTAAATTGAAGGAATTTAATACCTACGAGAATTTTTAATAATAGATAACTGATAATATTAACAAAGAAGTAAAGAACTGAGACAAATAAATTTAAGAGTTGCCAAAGAGATAATATTATTACAGCCACCAGAATTGAAGTTATCACTGGTCCCCAGGTAGAAGACTTTGTGGTGATATAGTTTTTAATAAGACCGAAAATAGTTTCTTTGCCAGTGATAGGAATACCTAGCATTTGAGAAAATTTTTCTCTAGTACTTACTAAAAGAATATTTTTTTGTCTAGCAATTTCTTGATTGGCAATGGCTGACAAGTTTTGGTTTATGGGTAAAGTAGTTTTAGTTTTGGAAGAATCACTTGGTTTTGTCGTAGTCACTAAAGAAGTAGAAGTATCTAATTGACTGTTTATAATTCCGGAGAGCAAATCATCTACGCTGCCTTCTAAATTAATTTGAGGTAAGATATGTTTAAACTGAGAAGCTACTGATTGGGTAAAACTTTTTTCTAGATTAACTGATTGTTTAATCGAGCCAGTTTTTACCATCCAAAAACCAAAAACACTTAAGAGGCACAGATAGGCATAAATAAAATACCTAAGACCGCTACCACCTATCTGCCACCAACTGAAGTCTACTCCATTTTCGGCCGTCATCTTCATTTTCCCTATACCTATTAAACAAAGTCCTAGAAAGGCAAAGGGTAGGATTAATAATTGCCAATAATTGATTCCACTCGCAGCTAATTTTACTAAAGGAAGAATCGCAAACAGAATACTTGAGCAAATAATAGCGGCAATGTAACCAGGCTTGAGGATAAAAAAGAAAATGGGTACGAGGGCTAGGATAAAAAATAGACACAAAGGGGCTATCCAAAAACTAAATTGTAAACCTAAGATTGCTTTACCGGCTAGGGCACTATAAGCTGATATTCCCAAGAGGATTGTGAACAAAATAATTGTTAAGACCGCCAGACTCTGACGATAGAACAATCGTCTATCGCTGTAGGCCATCCGGTAAACTTTATAAAAATCATTTTGTTGTTTAAGAACTATTTTGGGTCTAAAAATCTTTTTAAGGACCTCAAATGGGTCTTTGGCCATACAATATAAATTAAAATTTTAAAGTTTAATAAGGTATAGAATATTGTATTATAGCCAATTAAAGGGGTAGATGTAAAATTACAAATACCCCTTTAATATTTTTATGCTTTTGTTTCTTCGGCCGCTGGTTCAGAATCTTCTTTTTTAGTCTCCCCTTCTGAAGTTTTTCCTTCTTCAGTCTTAGGAGCTTCTTTCTGTTGATACATGGCTTTGCCTATTTCCTGAAGAGTGGTGCTCAAATCTTCACTGGCCAACTTAATTTCTTCTAGATTATTTTGACCAGATACTTCTTTAAGATGTTTAATCTTACTGTCTAATTTTTCTTTTAAATCTGAAGTAATCTTATCACCAGCATCTTTAATAGCACCCTCGGCTGTATAAACTAAATTATTAGCTTGATTCTGAGCTTCTATAAGATCTTTTTTCTTCTTATCTTCTTCGGCAAATTTCTCTGCATCCTGTTTCATTTTTTCAATATCTTCTTTAGAAAGTCCCGTAGACCCTTCTATTCGAACTGACTGGCTCTTGCTGGTAGCTTTATCTATAGCCGTTACATTTAAAATACCATTGGAATCAATATCAAAGGTAACTTCTACCTGAGGTACTCCTCTAGGAGCTGGCATGATACCATCCAGAATAAATTTTCCTAAGGTTTTATTATCTGTAGCCATTGGTCTTTCACCTTGCACGATATGAATTTCTACTGAGGGTTGATTGTTTTCAGCTGTAGAAAAAATCTGAGCATGTTTGTAAGGAATATAAGTATTTTTGGGTACCATGGGCGTAGCTACTCCACCCATTGTTTCTATAGAAAGAGTGAGGGGCGTAATATCGATAAGTAATATCCCCTGACTATTACCGTTGGAATTGCCAGCTACTATAGCCGCTCCCATGGAAACAACTTCATCGGGATTAATGTCTTTCTTTGGATCTTTACCAGTTAGATCTTTTATTCTTTGTTGAATCATAGGAATACGGGTAGTTCCTCCGACTAGAATTACATCATCAATATCCTTAAGACTTAAACTGGCTGATTCTAGGGTTCCCTTTAATCTTTCAATGGAACGATCAACAAGATCACGAGTTAATTCTTCGAATTTCGCTCGAGTAATTTTCATTACCAAATGCTTAGGGGTATTGGCACTATCAGAAGCAATGAAGGGTAAATTGATTTCACTTTCTTGAGAGGTTGATAATTCTCTTTTTGCTTTTTCGGAAGCCTCCTTAATTCTTTGAAGAGCCAAGGGATCTTTAGAGAGGTCTATGCTATTTTCTTTTTTAAACTCAGTAATGACCCAATCAATAATTCTTTGATCAAAATCATCTCCGCCTAAATGGCTATCGCCACCAGTAGACAAGACCGTTACTTCTTCGCCTCCCTTACTGACTCCGCTTTCATCTTTTAAATCGTTCATGACTTCAATGACGGAAACATCTAAAGTTCCACCACCAAAATCATAAATAACTAATTTGCTATTACTTTTCTTATTAAATCCATAGGCCAAAGCGGCAGCTGTTGGCTCATTTAAGATTCTGGTGACTTTTAAACCAGCTATTTCTCCAGCATTTTTAGTAGCCTGACGTTCAGAGTCATCAAAATAAGCTGGTACGGTAATAACGGCTTCGTTTACTGGTTCACCGAAATACTTTTCGGCATCAGCTTTAATTTTCTGCAGTATCATGGCTGAAATTTCTTCTGGCTTATACCATTTGTCTGCCATTTTAATTTCTACACCACCATTTTC
>JBAQYG010000033.1:0-6645 GCA_049299915.1 Minisyncoccia bacterium
CCACCCCTTTTAAGGGGTGGTTCTTAAATCACTATTTACTCCTGAACTGGCAATTCTTGTTGTATAGAAGGTTCTTTCAAGCTTTTGTATAACTCGTAAGTAAAAGCTAAGGAAACAATTGGCATAGCAATAGAAAGTAATTGTCCTATGGAACCCAACCATCGTAATATCATGGAAACAATTCCCATACAGAAACCGAAAGCAAGCATATGGCTAAATACCTTCCAGGTATTTCCTTTAACTAAATCGAAGCTTGCGCGGAGAGCTGCCATATTTTTTAAACCTCTTTCTAATACTATAAAAGGCACTGCAAAATACATAATGGCTAAAAGTATACCTGGAATAACAAAAATTAAGGAAGCCAAGGCAATTAGTAAACCGCTTAAAAATAAAGCACCAAAATAATCCCAATATTTAAGCTTACTTTTTTCCAATAATTTACCAAAGCCTATTAGGGCATCTTCTTTAAGAGCCATGATAAAGGCGAGAGAAATAAAGCTAGAGAGTACTAGAGAGATTAAACCTACTATAAGAGCTACTAAAAGCATAATCCACAAAAAAGGACTCCTTAGCGCTGCTGACAACAATAAACTGGGGCTAACACGACTCAGAGTTATCATGCCTAATAATGAATAACCAGGAAAAACAACTAGGGTTATGCCCATAATAAGGGCGGCTGCAAAACCTATGCCCATTTCTACCAATAAAAGATAGACTATGTTTTTCCAGCGTGGTTTAACTAATTCCCAGGCGCTGAAAACTAATTTTTTAAAAGTTTCTAAAAAAGCGTTCATAATATAAATTAATTAATAATAAAGATATTGTATTTTAATCGACCATTTTTATTTTTACCGATTGATAAATAGTTTTGGGCAAGTGTGCATAAGCAAATAATCCGGTAGAAGCCCCGACAAACCTTACTACATTATAGGCGTTAATAGTCCCATAGCGCAAGGCTTCTTCTATGTCTTGGTTTCGCCATTCAGCTAACAAGTGGGAATGATTTTTTTGAAGCCCATAGACAAAACCGCTTAAAAAAGCATCTCCTGCACCTGTTTTTTCCACTTGAGTCTTTGGTTTAATGGCCCCTACTTGCCAAATATTTTTACCATTAGAAGCTAGGGCCCCCTTGTCTCCATCAGTCATAACTATTATGCCCGGTACTAATCTATCCAAGGCCTTAAAAATATTTAACCATTGACTGTATTTTTTATTAGTCAGGTAGGCACCTTCTTCACGATTAAGAAATAAAACGTCTATATCTTTTAGCCAATGAGGATTTTTCTTAAAGATATCTAAATCCCCTCTGCCAGGATTAGCAGCAAGAGTAAATTGTTTTGCCTTCTTTTGTTTTAAAAGCGATTGCCAAATTTCTTTTTGACCATTGAGTGAGCCAACAATAATTATTTTGGCATCTAATTTTTTCTTTGTAAAAATATCTTTTGGCCAATTATAACTAGCATCCCTATAATTCAAAATGGTTCGTTCCCCGTTTTCTTCTACTAAAATAGTAGAAAGGGGCAATTCTTTTAAAGATTTTAAATCCAAAAGACCATTAGATATTTTATCATCACGCAACACCTGTAAAATATCTTGAGAAGTCTTACCTATACAGTTAAGACTTATTAAACCAACTTTTAACCCCTGCCTAGAAAAACTAATAGCCGTATTAAGGGCGCTCCCTCCATAGTTTGTGATTATGTTCTCGACTTTCAATTTGGCTCCTAAGGGTAAACCTATATATGGTCTTTTCTGAAAATTAATCGTTTGGGCACGATCTATTCCACTTAAAAAAATATCTTTAGTAATTGTACCGACTGTAATAATATCCAACATAATAAAAATTATCGATTAAGAATTCTTTTTGCCGCAGCAATGACATCTTTAGCACCCAATCCGTAATATTCCAAGAGTTCCTCGCCACTCCCTGTCTGTCCAAATTGGTCATTGACTCCTAATATTTCCATAGGAATCGGCATAACTTGACTGTAAAATTCACTAACAGCTGAACCAAAGCCACCCATTTTCTGATGGTCTTCCAAAGTAACTACTCGACCAATTTCTTTTCCTATTCTTAGAAGAGTAGCTTCGTCTAATGGTTTTATAGTAGAAAAATTAATCACTTCTACCTCTATGCCTTCTTTTAAAAGTTCCTTGGCTGCTATAAGAGCCTTAAAAATAATCGGACCAGTGGCTAAGATAGCAACAACGGCTTGTTTTTTATTTTCTGGTGACCAGAATATTTCTGCCTTACCTATTTGACAACCCGTATCTAGATTTGTAATAAGAGGGCTTTTCTCTCTGCTAAGCCTAATATATGTAGGACCAATCCACTGAGCTGCTAGATAGGTCAAACGCCTGGCTTCCAAATAATCACAAGGAGAGAGGACTGTCATATTAGGAAGAACTCTCATTAAAGCGATATCTTCTAAAGCTTGATGGGTAGCCCCATCGGCTCCTACAGTGAGTCCTCCATGAGAGCCAACTATCTTAACATTTTGATTGTTATAACAGATTGTCGTTCTTATTTGTTCCCAAGTACGTCCTGGAGAAAAAATTGCATAAGAGGCGGCGAAAGGAATTTTACCTAAATGAGCTAGTCCAGCAGCTACTCCTATTAAATTTTGCTCAGCAACGCCTACCTCGATATAATTTTCAGGAAAACGCGTTTTAAATTTTTCCACTTGAGTAGATTCTGAAAGATCCGCTGAAAGGGCTACAACTTGACGGTTTTTTTCACCGGCCAATAAAAGACCTTCGCCGAAACCAACTCTAGTTGTTTCGCGTTTAACTTTCTCTAAAAAAATAGTTTCTTTGATTCCGTTTTTAAGCATACCTATATACCTGTTAAAAGTTTAATAGCTTTTTCCGCTTCCTTTATTGTAGGAGCTTTGCCGTGCCACTGTGCTTTATTTTCCATAAATTTCACACCCTTACCGGACACTGTATTAGCAATGATTACTATCGGACCAATTTTATAATTCTTGGCTTTATATAAAGAATGAATAACTGTTTTTAAATCATTACCATCTATGGTTATGACTTCCCAACCAAATGATTTATATTTTGCCTCTAAATCATCAAGGGGTAATATCTTTTCGGTATCACCAGTTATCTGAATATGATTTCTGTCTATGATAGCCACTAAATTATCTAAATGATATTTATTGGCTAAAAGAACTGCTTCCCAAGTATTTCCTTCATCTTGTTCGCCATCAGACATGAGGCAAAAAACATGATTCTTTTTGTGGTTCATTTTGAGTGCTAAAGCCATGCCTACTGCTTGAGACAATCCCTCTCCCAATGGTCCTGATGTATTTTCCACTCCAGGCAATTCCCCTCTATGAGGATGTCCTTGAAGAGGTGACCGGAAGCTTCTAAACTCTTGTAATTTTTCCACATTAAAAAACCCAGCAAAAGCTAGAGTAGCATAAAGTGCTGGTGCATAATGTCCGCAAGATACGACAACCAAATCTCTGCCTTCGGAAATAGGATTGAGAATATCATATTTAACACTTCCTCCGAAATAAAGACCAACCATTTCTTCGACACTCCCCAATGGTCCGGCCGTATGACCAGAACCGGCTTTAGCTAACATTTGAATAATTTCTACCCTAATTTTAGTGCAGAGATTTTCTAATTCTTTAATTTGATCTTTGGAAGGAAGGGGCATATTAAGATATTAGATTTTCCAACATTTGAATTCTTATTAAAGGCTTCTCCTGTCTTTCAAAAATGGCCGAACCTACAGCTGCAAGACTAGCCCCAGCTTTAAAAATGGCTTTAATGTTATCTTCATTAATTCCACCGTCTACTTCTATTTTTAAATTAGGAAATAACTTATGAAAATATTTGATGCGTTCTAAAATCATAGTATCAAAACTCTGTCCGCTAGGGCCCGGATTTACTCCTAATATTAAAAGTAAATCAATATTATTAATATTGGGCTTAAGGGTCTCTAAAACAGTACTATTTAGAGTACTAGGATTAACGGCTAAACCGATTTCTCCTTTAAATTCTTTGGCCCATTTAGCAAGAGCTGGAAAATCATTCTTAATTTCTACGGGAACAATAATTCTTCTGGGTTTTAAATGAAGCCATTTGGCCATCGCTTCTTCAACATTTTTTACCATCAAATGTAGTTCAAACATATATTTTTTAGAATTCTTGCTGGGCATTTGCTTATCATTAATTCGAGAGGGATCAGTTAAATTTTTCCAGTTAGTGAATTTACCGTCAGCAACATCTATCTGGATCCAACCAGTATACTCTCCTAGCTTGCCCATCGTTGCAAAAAAATCCTTACTAGTTTTAACGTTAATAACTGGTATGATTTTGGCCATAGAGTATTTTAAAAATTTCTTTCTAATTTGTAAATCTTTTTCAAACGTCGCATGTATTTACCATCTTTTTTAAGGGGTGTTTTAAGCCAAGTAGTTATTATTTTCTGAGCTTCAAGCTTCTTAAGATAATCACTGGGTAAACAAGCAATGTTTACATTATCATCAGCAGTAGCAGCCGTAGTCACTTTTGAGTTCCAAAACAAACCAGCTCTAACATTTTTGAATTTGTTGGCAACAATACATACCCCTATTCCACTACCACAGATTAAAATCCCTTTATTCTTTTTATCTTTACTAACCTGTTGCGCTACCTGTGCTGCTATATCTGGATAATCATCGTCTTTTATTAATTTCAAATTACCTAAATCGGTAAAAGAAATATTTTGTTCTAACAAATATTTTTTCAGTTCTTCTTTTAAAGAGAACCCTCTATGATCGGCACCTAAAAATAACATATTATTTTAAATAAGGTTCTAATTTAATAACGTGTTTAAGAAGGGTCCAAGTATAACCCCATTCGTTGTCATACCAAGCCATCACTTTCACTAAATCGCCGTCTACTACTTTGGTTAAACCCAAATCTACTAAACATGGACAAATATTCCCTAAGATATCACTGGAAACTAATGGTTCGTTGGTTACTTCTATTATTCCTTTCCAATCATTGGATTGACTAGCAGAAACTAAAACTTCGTTTATTTCTTCTACGCTAGTTTGTTTTTGGGAAATAAAGGTAAAGTCTATAAGAGATCCAGAGATGACTGGCACTCTAACAGATAGGCCATCAAATTTATTATCTAAACTAGTTACGACTTGGGCCACTGAAATAGCTGCTCCAGTAGTCGAAGGCACTATATTATCAGCCCCCGCTCGTCCACGGCGCCAATCCTTAGAATCAATACCATCTACTATTTTTTGAGTTGCAGTATAAGCATGAACGGTATTTAAAATAGCTTTTTTGATTCCTATTTTATCACTTAAAATTTGAGCTAAAGGTGCTAGGGCATTAGTAGTACATGATCCGTTAGAAGTGACATTAGTAAGAGCAAGGTCTTTTTCGTTAATTCCCAATAGGACTGTCTTAACTTTAAGATCATCTTTTTTAACGGGAGCGGTAATGACCACTCTTTTGGCCCCTGCTTGAATATGAGCAGAAGCTTTATCATAACTATCAAAAACTCCCGTAGCTTCTACAACTACATCTACATCCAAATCTCCCCAGGGTAAATTTATTGGATCTTTTTCTTGAATGACTAAAATATTTTGACCATTAACAACTAGATAATTTTTATCTCCGACTATTTTTACTTCTACTTCGGCAGAAAATTCTCTATAGACCGAATCGTGCTTTAAGAGATAGGCCAAATTATTAACATCGCTCAAATCATTAATAGCCACTATTTCTATCTGAGGATAATCAAGCGATTGTCTTAAAAATGTCCTCCCAATTCTACCAAATCCATTAATAGCTACCTTCATAATAATTTTTTAATTTGTTTGTTGTATATTTTTAATAAGGGCTTGAGCGAAAATCATTGTTGCTTCTGGACCATTGGCAGTAATAATCTTCCCGTCTTCTACCAAATCTTGGTTCAAATAATTTGCACCTTCTGCCTTTAGTATTTTAGCAAATTTTTTATCTAATGGGCTAGTCCACACAGTCGCATTCTTGCCATTAAGAATACCTGCTTTAGCTAAAATTGCCGGAGCAACACAAATAGCTCCTATAACTTTTCTGTTTTGATTAGCTCGTCTAATTAGATCATGAATAATATCACTCTCTAGATAAATTTGAGCTCCACTGCCACCTATTAAAACTAGCGCTACTATCGATTCTAAATCAATACTTTCTAGAGTAACATTAACATTAACATCTCCGCCATCAACACCCCATGCTATCCCCTTTTCACTCGAAGCCGTTTCTATTAAGAAACCAGCTCTCTCCAAAATTTCTTTAGTAATAAAATATTCTTCATCCTTAAAGGACTTCTTAGCAATAATGATTATAATTTTGGAAGGCATATCTGCTTGTATTATACCATTTTTTTACCATGACCGTATTTAAGCTGATAGGCTCCCAAAGCAAAGGCTACCTCAACATTAAGAGATTCTTTAATTCCATTCATGGGTATTTTCAAAACAGCATCACAGCTTTGGAGAATAGTTTTAGAGATGCCCTTTATTTCATTACCCACAATTATAGCTATTTTACCCTTAGCTTTGTAGCTATATAAGTTTAGACTCTTTTTTCCTGTTTCTAGCGCTACGATTTTATAATTATCTGTTTTTAATTGTTTAAGAA
>JBAQYG010000034.1:0-4642 GCA_049299915.1 Minisyncoccia bacterium
ATTACTTTTGTAAATTCCTCATCAGCTACAGCTGCTTTATCTTCTAATTCTTTTAAGGTAACCTTGGCATTTTTAAGAAACTCCAAATCAGCTGGTTCTTTTTCCCCTTTTGCGATTTTATCTTCTAAAAGAGATTTACTATGTCTTAAATCGTCTATTTTAGAGACTAGTTCTTTGCGATTATCATCAGCTAAAATAACTTGATCAATCAAAGAAGGGTCACTCCCCTTATTGACGAGTTTTTGTTTAAGTAATTCTTGATTATTATGAATGTATTTTATATCCAACATAGAAATTTTTTAAGTTACAATATGCCTATTATATAGCAAAAATGATTCTGAGACAAATAAAAATGGCGCCCTTAGAATCAAGGGCGCCTTAACTTTTCTAAACGATATGTACTATTTGTTTACCCTTTATGGAACTAAGGGGTAAGAGATCTTAACCATCTGCAGTTCTTCATACCACTGCACATGGTCAGATGTTAAACCAAAGTTTTCTACGATGAAGCGTAGCGGGAAATAACTCCGCCCGTTGACGATGAACGGCATGACCTTTCTATCGCCGATTTCAATATCAACGTAATGACTTCCGGTATAGTCCATTATGCGAGCCACTGGCTTACCTATCCAAAGTTCCATTTGGATAAGCCTACCAGCTGGTTGCAAGGGATTGGCTCCAGGAATGCGAATCGTAATCTTCTGAGACTTAGAGTCCCAAAGTACATCGCCGCCCAGAACCTCAATGAACTTTCTTATAGGAATAAATACCCTATCGTTACGAAGAAGGGGCACTGTATTCCTACCGGGATCAATTTCCTCGGTCACAAGGTGTGGCTGACCATCAAGCCCTATTTGGGTTGTGGTCATTCTAGGGTTACCTACTTGGAAAGCAAAAGTAATAGTGCTTTCCACCTTAACTATCGTTAAGGTAACCTTGGATTGATTGCCGGCCATATCGGTGGCTGAAACATAGACTTGATTGGGACCATAGTTGAGTGTGGTGGGATAACTGAAATAGCCATTACGATCCACTGCCACGGAATTATTATTGATAACGAGGTTTTTTATTCCCCCCGCATCAACAACTTTTCCTTCGACGAAGATATCATCTATCACCGTCGATTTGATTCCCAGTGGACGAGTAATGATAATGTCAGGAGAAATCGTGTCTTTCTTGGTACTCGTTTGCTTCGATGCCATATTGCCGATTTTATCATAAGCGGCAACAGTAACAAGGTTAATGCCTTCGCTCAAGGGAAGAACATAATTAAATTCTCCCAGGGCATTCAAGGCAGCTGAGGTGACCCCGTTTATAATAACGCGGTCAATCCCCGATTCTGCGTCGGTTACCTTACCCAAAATGGACATTGAGTTTTGGTCGGTCCATTCTGGCCACTGAGTGATACTGATCACGGGTGGAGTCGTATCAGGCACAGAAAAATGCCAGATAGTAGACCATGGTCCTTGGCCAGCATCGTTAATTGCCGAAACTCTCCAAGTGTACCAATGATTGTACTCGGTCTCTATAAATAACGAAGGCAAGGTGGAAGTGAAAATCCACGTTTGTCTCGTCAAATCATCGGTAATCCACACTTTGTAAGCCGTAGTATTCGCTACGGTTTGCCACGTCAGAGTGACTCCTAGTTTCTTGAAAATGGAGTCATTGAGAGGTGCGGTTAACTTAACCACACCAGGAGTAAGAAGGCACTTGAAGGGCACCCAATCACTCCATGGACCCCATTCATAGACATTTCCGGCCCTTACTCTCCAGGCGTATCTTTGCCCTGAGATAAGAGTCATGGAGAACGAGTTACCATAGTAGGTCTGATCAAGATTAGTTCCCCCTGTCTGTACCTGTATTTGGTAAATTGATGCATAGGGAACAGATGACCAGCTAAGAGTTACTTCATTGGTTGTTACTAGTGAGGGACTAGTAAGAATTGGAATAGTGAGAGATGGATAAATTACCCTAAATACTCTCACTTCTGACCAGGGTGAAGAGATTGAGGGATTCGTTTGCATAACTTTGACTCTCCAAAAATAATTTCCCATTCCCGGAGGATTGAAAACAAAGTTACTGGTAATAGTAACCCCTCTGGCCACTATGTATGGCTCAGCGAAAGTTGGTTCATAAGCCACCTCTGTCATAAACCCAAACCAACTGGGATAGGGTGGCGTATACTGCCAACTAAGATTGACTGGAGAACCGAGAAAAAAAGCAGCTCCGTTTGCTGGTAACAGCGAGACTGGAGTTCTTGGAACAAGAATGAATGTTTGATTAACACTCCACGCCGATGTACCGGCCGAATTGATTGCCTGCACTTTCCAGAAATAATTAACCCCGTAATTCAAATACGGCGTTACTTGTTGATTGGCGGTTGTCATCGCCGAAAAAATCGGTGTGACAAAATCGGCTGTGGCTGCAAAGGTTACGTTGTATCCAGTTGCTCCAGAAACGGGTACCCAAATCAGAGTGATTTGTATTGGGTAACTCGTTTCAATAGAAGAACCACTGGCCGGTAAGGCTGGGACAGGTATGGCAGGGATATCAATGGCAAGAATGTTTCCAGGACAAGCAAAAAGCAACGCAACAACTACAAACAAACTTACGATGTACTTCTTCATTTTGTTACCTCCCAAAGTGTAAGATATCCCCGAATGCTAATCCACCAAAAGAAGAAAAACATAAGGGGGTAAAACTGGATTGGCCACAACTGGACAATCAAACAAACAGAATAAACTGTAGCAACCAACTTAAATCTACAAATGCTGTTCATCTGTTCCGCCTCTTCCCAATTTTGAGGATAAGATTCGACCAGTCCTGCTTCTATTAAAAAATTCCTATCATTCTCTGGGACTTCCTCTACCTCCGTGGTTTCTGTGATGAGTTGAATGAAATCAACGCCTGTAGATGAAGTCTGTGTTTCTCCTGGGCTATCCATATCCACACCTCCTTGGTGGACAAAAAAGAAGCACTAACTGCGTGTTTCTATTGACTTGTAACAGTACTAAAAGCTTATTATTTATACCACTCTTCATTATTTTTGTCTACATATAAAAAACAAAAGAAAAAGCGCCCTCGAGATTCCGAGAGCGCTGTGATGCGTATTGTACGTTACTTGTTTGTGGGTGGCCATACCCACATAGATATTTGGCCAGAACCGTAGAGAGTTTCTCCGGGGTTACATAAATCATAAAGCGGTTCCCCCCTCAAATACTTTTCGACGGCCCATTTGGCTGTTAAATCAAGGAATGCCCGAGAAGGTACTCCTTGGGCTAGCCAACGAGACAAACGAACTTTGACCTTGTATCCTTCGGCTGTGATTGTGTAATAAGTATACACAGCCGACAGACAACCAGAGGCATTACCATGGTAAACAATAGATTTCCCATTCACCATGGTGACGGTGCCATCATAGCCACCATCATAAGGTCTACGCAATTCCTCTGTGATTTTTGAAATAGAGGAAAGCGTGTATGTTCCTAGATCAAAGTTGGCCCTATCTTCAATCGGGCAACACTGGACAAAAAAAACTTGTACAGTGTTATCACTTATGAAGATATTTCTCTTGAACGATGTAGCTGTACCGTCTTTGAGAGCTACAGAAAGTAGAAGTGTATACTCCCCGTTTCCTCTCACTGTCCAAACCCTTTTCAGGTAAGAAGCAGGGATGGTCACTGAAATAGTATCCTTTCCATACAGAGGATAGCCCCTCAAAAACAAGTCTTGGCTATTGAAGAGTCCTCCTCTGATAGCTTGGATGTCTTGCATCCCTTTTTCATATTTGAAGATAATCTCAATAGAATCTTGAGGAGTATAGACTCCCTCTCCATTGAGATAAAACTTGACGGGCACTTCAGTTGTAGCAGACACTCTTGGAGAAAAGATTCCGAGAGTCAACAGAACAACAACGATAAATAGTGCAACAATCCTCTTCATCTTACTCTCCTTTCCCCGTAGGGCTTACTGAATGTGTGTAACCAGAATTACTATAGCAATCAAGATTATGGCCATTAAACAAATTCCGGCCACTAACCCAGAAAACTCCTGTCCTTTTGTTAAGACAGGGCGATTCTCGTCGTTCATGCGACCTCCTTTGTTTATATTTTTTCTATTTGAAAACTGTGGTAAATATTTAAGTCCAAATTTAGGCTCAAATACTTACCACAGTTATTATTTTTAAAGGACTACATAACCTATCTACATTAAATCATTCCCAGCAATTATTGTCAACTCTTGTTTCTTGGCACTTAATTATTGTTCTTGGTGGCAGGAAAGAAAACTGTTTCTCTAACAGGTCTATCCACTATAAAGGAGAAGAATCTTTCTGACAACCCAAAACCAGCCGTAGGGGGCATTCCATATTCCAACGCCTCTATAAAGTCATCATCTATCATCTGAGCCTCTTTATCTCCGCTCTCTCTCAGTTTCATTTGCTCTTCAAATCTTTCTCTTTGATCTAAGGGGTCATTTAATTCTGAAAAACCATTCCCAAGTTCGGCACCACAAACTAAGATTTGAAAACGTTGAGTGCGTTTATGATCTTCAAAAAAAGATTTGGCTAAGGGCGATACTTCTATGGGATGATTAATAAGAAAACAAGGTTGAATAAGTTCAGGGCGACAAGCTTTTTTATAAA
>JBAQYG010000035.1:0-3726 GCA_049299915.1 Minisyncoccia bacterium
TACGAAGGCCTTTTTTAACGGGACGACGGGATAAAATTGCCACCATCCTCTCGTGCTCTTTAATACCCTCAACCGGCACCAGAGGTTTGAACACATTATTTTCGTACACGACTTCTATTGCCCTGGTCATTTTCATCCGCTCCCCGGAACGGTGCTCATCATTACCATTACATTTTACGGCAAATACCTTGTTGGTTCCGGGACAGGTTAACTGCGACTGACGAATAGTGCCGTTTCGGATCCTTACCGAATGCATTTCTCACACTTGAGCCGGATTTCGGCTTAAAAATGCCAGATAATGGAGTAATATGTTCAGGAAGCTGACGACTGGAGCACTGAAAGGCAATGATTTATCGGCAATTGGTCCGACAGATTGCAGGTTATTGTTTTCGGGTTCTCTTCTCAGGTTTTTTCCTCGCATCGTTATCGCATGGCCCGCACACGATCTCATCAATGTTCCGGGATCGCCCGGCGTTAAGATCCGCAATGCCCTCTTCCATTGCCTGGATCTCTTCGGGCGTCAACGGCTCGTCATCACAGGCAGCCTCAGCCAGCCGGTGGACCGCATCATCGCCGGTCTCATGCGGATGTGGTTTCGTATCGTCCTCTAGCGTCCTGGTATCCGTTCGCATCGTCATGGAGATAACCTGATACCCATGCTTATGAATATGCGGAGCTGGAGATTTGAGTAATTATCCATTCATTGCCGGACCGGGTTTCCCTGATTACGACTTCCCGGCTCGTCGGTTTCCTGCCCGGTCACCGCACGGCATCGGATTATTCAACTTCTCCTGTCACACCACATCCGCGTAGTACTGTTCCATCCGCCGGAAGTAAAACGCACCGGAGATGAGCAGCACGGCAACCACCCCGACCGAGACCAGGATCATCGCGCCCGGCACCTGCGTACCCAGTAACGCCCAGCGGAATCCTTCGATGACGCCGGCCATCGGGTTCAGGCCATAGAGGAACCGCACCGGTTCGGGCACAAGGCTTGCCGGGTATACGACCGGCGATGCGAACAGGCCGAGCTGGACCAGGAAGGGGATGGTATACTGGAAATCCCTATACCTGACGTTCAGTGCCGAGAGCCAGAGCCCGATGCCGAGGGAGGTGGCAAGGGCGAGCAGGATGAAAAGCGGGAGAAACACAATGTTCAGCGTGGGAACGAATCCGTACAGGGCCATCATGACGATAAGGATCAGGAACGAAAAAGCGAAGTCCACGAGCGGCGACAGGATCCCGGAGAATGGCATGATCAGGCGGGGGAAGTAGACCTTGGTCATGATATTGGCATTCGTGATCATGCTCGACGTGGAGCGGGTGATCCCTTCGGCAAAGAGGGTCCAGGGAAGCAGGGCCGCGAGAACGAAGAGCGGGTAGGGTATTCCATCGGAGGGGATTTTTGCCAGCCTGCCGAAAAAAACCGTGAATATCAGCATCATGAAAAGCGGCTGGATGATCGCCCAGAGGAAGCCGAGAGCAGTCTGTTTGTACCGGATCTTCACGTCGCGCCACGTGAACGAGTACAGGAGTTCCCGGTAATTCCAGAGTTCGACAAGGTTGATGGGGATCCACTTTTTCGGAGGGCTGATATGGATGTGCAGTGGAGAGCTCGTCCCACATGGATTCCCGGAGGCAGTCATCATGCTGATTACCTTTTATTCCGTGCTTGTTGATAGAATCACCGGTTCTTTTGGGAGGAGATACGGTGGACAGGTCCGGAAAACCTGAATCGTGACCCGGAATACAGGTCACGGCCTGGTACAAGAAAGAAAGGACATCACCCACCCAATATGCATATGCTGGAGTCCACTCGTCTTCTGTGGGCGATGGACAAGCACCCCCCTCACGATGGAGGGATTGCTCCCAAGGATGGCTGGTACGCGAAGCGGTTCGATGGATTTATGTTGCACTGATTGGTACATTTGAACTATCAGGATCAGGGGTATCTGATTTACCGTCGGATCTTTACACTACCAGGGTTCTCTCCGGTTGGACCGGGGAACCGGGACAAGAGTTCCTGATCGATATCCCCATGAAGCGAAAATCAGTGGGACCATAAAATCCTCCGCCGAAATGTTTACCCAGCACAAGCACCAAACCCCGCGAATAAGGGTGAGAAAATGACCGTACCCCGCATCCTCATTGTCGAGGACGAACGTATCGTTGCTGATGACCTGAAAGAGACGCTCAAATCCTTCGGGTACAACGTAGTTGGTTCGGTCGTATCGGGAGAAGATTCGATAACCCGGGCACGGGAACTCAAACCGGATCTCATCATGATGGACATCTCCCTTGCCGGGGAGATGGACGGGATTGAGGCCGCGGGAGAGATCCGGAAAATCCATGACATACCAATTATCTTCCTCACCGCGTTTGCCGATGAGAAGATTCTCGCACGTGCCCGGATCACCGAACCATACGGGTATATCCTCAAACCATTCAATGAACGGGAGCTCAAAACTGTCATCGAGATTGCCCTTTATAAACACAACCTTGACGCGAAGCTCCGGGAGAGCGAGGAGAGGTACCGGATTTTCGTGGAAAATTTTCAGGGAATAGCGTACCGGACGAGGTGCGATGGTACGCCGATCTTTCTTCACGGGGCTGTCCAGCCGATTACCGGTTACCCCGAGACTGAGTTCATTAACGGTCCACAGTCCTGGGAAGACATCGTCCACCCGAAGGACCGTGAAACATTTACACGGAAAACATCGCGTATCGCGTCGGGAGCCGAGGAAAAGGGGGCATTTGAGTACCGCATTATCAGGAAAGACGGGGAAGTCCGGTGGCTCTCAGAACTCCTCCAGTCCGTGCCGGGAACAAAAACCGGAACGCTGACCGGGCATAACTCCGTACCGGCTCCCCTGTGCATACTCCAGGGGGCCCGGTACGATATCACGGAAAAGAAAGATGCTGAACTCCGGCTTCGGCTCATGAACGAGGAACTGGAGTCGCGGGTCCGGGAACGGACGGAACACCTGCGGATAGCAAACCAGAAGCTCGGTGAAAGCAACAAACGGTTCTATGAATTTATCCGGGAAGCTGCAATGAGGCTGAAGACCCCGCTTGAGGTGATAGAGGAAAATATGGCCGCGATAGTCGATGATGTCGAGCAGGAAGGAATTATCCCGGCGGAAGTTGCCCTCCAGCTGAAAATCCAGATGAAGAGTGTCGAACAGATCCGGAAGAATATCATAGATCTGAACAAGTCGATAACGGACCATTGCGCGGAACTTTCTGCCGCGACCCGGAAATTCCTGACGGAATAGGTGCGGCTTTGACGTTTTCCCTGGCAACCATCAATGACGAGGGAATCTACCTCGTCATGTCTCCTGCGAAAGATATCCGGAGCCGGAACATCGAACTCATAAAACATCTTCTGGCACGGGATTACCACGTACTTGTCATCGCAACCAACCAGCCCTATGATGTACTGAAGAAGAATTTTGAAAGAACCGGAATCCCCATGGAGAAAATTTCCATCGTTGATACCGTAACCAAACAAGCCCTTGGGCACGATCACGCACCGGAGAGCAACTGCCGGTTCGTGAGCAACCCTGCCGACCTGACAAGTATCGGGATTGCCGTCACGGAATCTCTCGCCCGGTTGAAAGATAAGAAAGTCTCACTGGTGTTCGATTCGATCAATTCCATGCTCATATACATTCCATCGCAGAATATTACCCGGTTTATTCATTTTGTTTCCAACAAGCTGAGACT
>JBAQYG010000036.1:0-1987 GCA_049299915.1 Minisyncoccia bacterium
TAATGCAGTTTTGTGAAGTTTGGGATGCTCTGGAGTGGGTGTGAATCCTATGAGGTATAGTTTCTTTATGCCACAAGCGTCGGAGGTTCTAAAAATAGAGCCAACATTATAAAGGCTTCTGATATTTATAAGAATGCCAACTATCTCACAAGTATTTTTCTTTTTCATGGACGTATTATAGCAATAAAAAAGGCAGTTTTTAAACTGCCTTTTACTTATTTTTCTTTCTCGTTTGTTATATGCAAAAGTTGGTCTAGAAGAGGTCTATTAAAACCTATGACTAATTCTCCATCTATTTCTATAACCGGTACTCCCATCTGACCGCTTTTTTTTATAAGCTCTTCGGCTAATAATGGGTCTGTGGACACGTCAATTTCTTCAAAGACCACATCATGACTCTTTAAGTAATCTTTGGCAGCAGTGCACCATGGGCAATGAGGTGTACAGTAGACTTTTATATTCATAGAGTAAGTTTGATTTTTTCTATTATAGCACTCTAGAATTTGTTTACAAAATCACTCTTATAAATTATGAGATTATTGTTGCTTGAGTAAAATAAGTAGGTTCTGCACTATGAGTAAACCAATACCACTTGGTTATATTCATAACTAATCACTTCGCTTTACCCTACAACATACATAAATAATATGGGGTCACGTGGTAGAGGGCATTAGAACTATTATCCAGGAACAGACTGAGTATATTTATATCCCAGATATGAACCCAAAGACAATCGGAATATAACTTACCCTAACAAATTTATTCTTTACTGCAAGTTTATAACATGCTATCGATGAGATAAGGGCAACTGTAAACCAAAGTATGATACCAACGTTTTCCATAATTTTATATATTACTTTATCATTCAGCTTGGACTTTGTCCAAAAAATTACGGACTATGTATGTCGGTATAATCATCCCAAGATTTTGATATGTGCCACTATGGACAGCAGATGGTATCCCAACAAAACAACCATTTTTATTGACTGCGATACCACCCGAATTTCCACTATCTACTTTTGCCGAGGTTAGTATAAAACCCTCATCAGTAAAGCTACTTATTACCCCATCGGTTATCGTCAAATTGTATCCTCCGCTTGTTACCGGATACCCATAAATTTCTATATCTTCACCCAATTTAGGGATGTAATCATAACAACCAGCGTTGTGATATGAATTAAATGTGTTTGGATATGTTCCGTAAGTTGTACCTGCTTCATCAGTGTAGGCCTCAAATATAATTAATGCAGCTATATCATATTCTTGGCTAATGCTGAAAATGTATGGGCTGGCAACATATATTTCATTCGGTGTTCCAGTTGTTGGATCTGGTATAGTTACCAAGCAGAAATCTGTTTCAGCAAGAACGTGATAATTGGTTAAAATATACCCATTATTGGTCATCATGGTTCCAGAACCGCCATTATTTACGGTTCCCTCTGCGTTAAAACACATAAGATTGACCACGAATAGGGCAACATCATCTTGGGTTAATGTATTATTCTGCAATTTTTGTTCTATAGGTGGTGTATTTTTAGTTAAAAATGAAGAAATGGCAAAGATAAGAATAAACAAAAAAAGAATGCCAATAATTATAGAAACCTTCCGATGGTTATTTTTAAACCATTGCATTAGCAAGAAAACTCTATGAACTGGTAATTCTTGACCACAATTACTACAAAATTTATTACCAATAGCAGCTTCTTTGCCACAATTTTTACAAAACATATTCTAATAATATTTTTTAAGTGTTATGGATCCGATATATCTAAAAATATTATTGATCATAAAAAGTACCGTAGCAAAAAAAGAAATACAGCCCCACCATCCAAGAAATAAATTTATCAACGTATACTTCCAAAAATATTTATTAATGCAATATTTGCACATTTTTCCTTTTAACGACAACTGTTGCCTAGAAACTAACATACCAATATTTGCATAAAGTTCAGTATATTTAACGGGTGATTTGGCCCCACAATATTGG
>JBAQYG010000037.1:0-3682 GCA_049299915.1 Minisyncoccia bacterium
AAGTAGAAGTGATTTATGAAACTAAAACAGCTTCTACTTATGAAACAGATTTAATTAACGCCTTTTCCAGGGGTCAGGGACCAGATGTATTCGTCATTAATAATACAAAGATAAATGAATATTTTCCCTATATTTCTCCCTGTAATCTTGGTGGCTCAACTGAAAGTATAAATGGCTGCTTTTCAAAAAATAAAGCTTATACTAAATCGCAGCTAGAAAGTGATTTCCCTGACGTAGTTTTAGATGATTTTAGCGGTAACGGAGAGCTCTATGGATTACCCCTTTCGGTTGATACTTTAGGACTCTATTACAATAAAGATTTCTTTAACAAAGCCAATATTGCTTCACCCCCAACTGTGTGGGATGGTAAAAGCACTTTGAGTGTGGAAACAGTGGCTCGCAAATTAAGATTATTAAAGAGTTTAGTTTTAACTAGAGCTGGCATAGCCCTCGGGGGAGAATCAGACACCATAGAAAATGCCAATGACATTTTGGCTCTTATGATGATGCAGAAGGGAGCTGCTCTAGAAAATAGTGTGGGTGAAACTATTTTTGATAGCGGAGAATTCTTAAGCCCATCCACTAAGGCCCTAAGCTTCTATATAGATTTCGCTAATCCTAAATCTACTAATAATAATTATAACTGGGGCCAAGGAGTTACAGCTGCCAATGCTTTTTGGCAAGGGAAAACAGCTATGTATCTGGGATACTACAGAGATAAAATTTTTATAGATAGATTTGGTGGCGACTTAAATTATGGTTACACTAAAATTCCTCAATTTGTTTCTGCAACTCAGACGGGTAATACTGTTAATTATGCTAATTATTATGGCTTTGTAGTTTCCAAACAATCTAAGCTTATTGATCCTGCTTGGCAATTTGTTATGGGTGCCACAGAAAATGATGTAGCTAATCGCTACTATCAAGTAACCAAAAATCCACCAGCCAAACGTTCTCTTATAAGTTCTACTTTAAATAACGATCTCTCCGGTGTTTTCGTGCAACAGATTCTTACAGCCCGTTCTTTCAAGGGCCCATCTCAAAAAATTATCGTAGAGGCTTTCGATAGAATGATTTACGATGCCTTGCATGGAGTTGCCTTAAGCGAAGCTGTGAGTAAGGCTGCGCGGACCATCAATAGTTATTAATTAAAAATTAATCAAGCATGCCTTCGATTTTAAAAAAGATTCTTACAGTTTCAACATTAATAGTGATATTAATTTTGCCACTCTTGGTTGGAGCCGTAGATGAAAAAGGACTTGTTCCCTGTGAGGCGGGTAAATGCACTTTCTGCGACTTGCTCACTATGTTGCAGAACATTTTAAACTTCATCACTAAATATGTTTTAGTAACTGGAGCTATTATTTTTCTTGTAGTGGGCGGATTTAATATGATTACCTCTGGTGGTGACGCAAGAAAATATAAAAAAGGCTGGGATATCATAAGAGCCACTCTCATAGGAATTATTATATCTTTCTCAGCTTGGTTTTTAGTTAATACTGTTTTAAATATTTTGGCTGTAAAAGAAAATGGAGAAAGGATGAATTTACCCTGGGATAAAATAGAATGTAACTATATCAGTCCTAAAAATACTTCCGGTGGTGGCGATGCAGATTTAAATGTAGAATAATTTATAAATCTTATTTTATATGTCTAAATTTTTAATATTTGGTCTCATTAGTTGTTTAGCTTTACCTGTTCTAGCAGAGGGTACCCTAGATCTAAATATATTCACTCCCGGAGATCTGGAAGCCACTATAAATAGAGCATTAAGTCTTCTGTGGGTAATAGCTGTGCCATTAGCTGTTATCATGCTTCTTTGGTCTGGAATAGAATTCATCACATCAGCTGGAGAATCTAAAAAAGTAACCGCGGCTAAAAATAGAATTAAATATACTCTTATAGGTTTAGTAGTTATGTTACTAGCCAGTGGTGCAGTTGCCCTAGTGCAAAGTTTGTTCATAGAAGGATAAGAGAAACTTTATTTGACAATCACGAGTGTTCCTATTACAATAAATCTATATAATAAATTAATTAAAATAATTTTATTTGTATGAAAAAATTAATCGTAGCTTCGTCAGCCATTATAGCATTTTCTCTTCTATTGGCTCCCGTAGTTTTTGCAGCACCTGGCTGTTTAAATACTGTCGAAGGTTGTTTACCAGAAACAAAGATTGTAGATGTAGACGGCTTACTTAGATTTTTAACTAAAGTAACTAGTTGGTTATTTATAGCCCTTCTTTTCATGGCCTTCATCTTTATTATTATTGGCGGCTTTACCTATGTTAGCTCCAAGGGTGATCCTAAAGCCATTGCTTCTGCTAAAAATTATATTATCTATGCTTTGATTGGTGTCGCAGTTGGAGTATTAGCTAAAGGGCTCGTTTATCTGGTTTGTAGTGTTCTGGGTGCTCAATGTCCAGTCTTTTTCTAATATTTATTGAGATTCAAAAAACCGCCTTTAAGGCGGTTTTTTAGTCTCTGTGCCGAGGAGAGGACTCGAACCTCCACCCATTGCTGGACTGGCTCCTAAAACCAGCGCGGCTACCAATTACGCCACCTCGGCAGATGGCTGACGTTTTCGATTATAGCACAGGGAACTAGAAATATAGAAGGGGATAGGTACTTTTTACACATATTGACAATAAGATTTAATTCTGTTTTAATATAAGTGAATAGTTCCAGAACATTACAACTGAATTAAACACACAATAGGAGGTGTGTGAATGAAATATCACAACAACAAAATAGAGCCACTGATTCTAGTATTGCTCTTTGCTGCCATTCTTTTTCTACTGTTTTCTGGCCACTGGGGAAATTTTCCCATGGCAAAGTAAATAACCAAGGAGGAGAGAGATGAAACAATTCTTTGATTACTTCTTCGGCATTATTGGGGTTGGGGTGATTATTCTACTTTTTTACTTGGAAAAGATAAATAACCCCAATAAGCCAACCATTAGTCGTCCCAATAGCAAGCTGGAAAAGAATATGCGGAAGTCAGCTTCTCATAATAAGTGGGACTAGGAGGCCATTATGGACAGATATAGAAGACTGAAGCAGGTAGTACATCTGGTACTATTCATTCTCCATCTCGTCGGAATTTACACCCTGGGAATATTCATTCTCTGGGGCGCATGTGCATTGTTCTTTGCTATTTCAAACTCGTCTTTCACAGGGAGCATTGCTTTCGTAGACAAGAGGATATTTTTCTTTACCCCTTTTTGTCTATTAGGTGTGCTCAACTGTGTTCAGAGGGCATGGAATCGGATTCTCGATTCCTTTACCTTCTAACGGAGTATCTTATCAAAAAACCGCGGTGGTTATCATTACCGCGGTTTTTCTTTTGTTTTCTTGACACTGAAAAAATAATTGTGTATACTTCCGAGCTGCTTTAAATTTATGAGACAAATTTAAAACAACAAATAGCTCTTTTATAGTCTCATAGCTCTTTATGTACTAAATTTTGTAGTACGAGTTTCGCCAATTAAATATTGGCAGAATGTCTTGTTGTGCAGGTGGGGCTTTATCCCCCCTGTGCCAACGGGGAGAGTTAGTCTTTTGTTTCCCAAACTTAATTTGAGTAGAACTAATGAAGATCGCCTAATTTTGTAAAGAAATTTTCGTTTTGATCAAATCTAAAGGTAAAATATAATCAGCATATTTACGCAAGAGCGAAGAATAG
>JBAQYG010000038.1:0-9603 GCA_049299915.1 Minisyncoccia bacterium
TGCATTTAACCACTCCTTACAAAGTTGTCTTTGCTACTGGAGCGACTGCTCCTGCTGATTGTAGTGGCACCGCTCTCTATTCTGGAACAAATACTACTTACACTCATACTGGTCGCACTAATGGTACCCAATATTCTTACAGAGTCTGCGCTATTGATAATGTATCGAATATGTCTTCCGGAGGAACTGGTAGTGCTACGCCTGCATCAGTTGATAGTCTGGTTGGTTACTGGAATCTAAATGAAACAAGCGGAAACGCTGCCGACTCATCTGGAAATGGGAATACAGGAATACTGTATGGCTCACCAGTATGGACAACTTCAGGAAAAATGGGTGGAGCCTTAAATTTTGATGGTACCGATGGTTATGTAAATGTTGGGAATGGAACAAGCTTAAATATTACTAGTGGAATTACTATAGCTGCATGGGTAAAAATTAGTAGCGAAACCGATGAACATTTTATTCTGAAGAAGGGAGATACTTCTGGTCAATACAGTTACTTTTTTTATCAAAATGGTACACAACTTAGATTCGCTATTTCTACTAATGGAACAACTGAACAAGCTGTAAATACTGATAATGGTTTTTTTGTAAATGGAAGTTGGGTTCATGCAGTCGTTACTTATAATGGCTCTACTTGGGCGGCATATAAAAATGGACAATCATTTACTAAATACGGAACTGTTACAGGAAATATGTATTCGAGTACATCGCCAGTAATAATTGGACCAGGTGCTAATGGTCTTTGGTCCGAAGCCGTTCTCGATGATGTCCGTGTCTACAACTACGCTTTGACAGCTGGAGAGATTACAACCCTCTACAACAATTCATCTCCTACAGCTGGAACCATTACTCTTACCCCTTCTACGGCTACATATGTTCCTGGAACAGTGACCACTATGTCTGCTCCCTTTACCAGTGTTCCCAGCATTACAGGTTGTGAATACACCTTGGGCGCCTCTTGGGAACCAGCTACTTTATCTGGCTCCAGTCCTAACTATACTTGTACTCAGTCTGGTATTAGTGGTTTTACTGATGGTACTGCCTATACTGTTAATATGCGGGCTACCAATAGTTATGGTACTACAACAGCTACAGCTCTTTCGAGAACAGGTGATACTACAGCTCCCACCAATCCGACTTTAACAGCTACACCTGGAGATGGTCACGTAGATTTATCTTGGACAACACCCACTGATTCTAAATCTGGTTTGCATTCTACTGCTCCATACAAACTAGTCTTTGCTACTGGAGGTACTTCTCCAGCTAATTGCAACACTGGCACGGTTATATCTACTACCACTGCTACCACTGCTACTCATAGTAGTTTAAATAATGGTACCCAATATTCTTACCGGATCTGTTCTATAGACACTCTTTCTAATATGTCTTCTGGAGGAACGGCAAGTGCAACACCAGTGGGTAATGTAAACGCTATGGTTGGTTATTGGAATCTAAATGAAACAAGTGGGTCTACCGCCACTGATTCTTCGGGAAATGGGAACACGGGTACTTTATATGGAGATTCAACATGGAATACGGCAGGAAAAATTGGAGGAGCACTTACTTTAGATGGTACAGGTGATTATGTTCTTGCGGGAAATAATTCAAGTCTAAATCTTACTACTGCTGCTACATTATCTGCATGGATTAAGTTTAATAGTGGTTCTCAAGATTGGTGCACAATAGTAGGCAAAGGTTTTGAAACTACTGCAAATTATGGATTTGAAGGTTACTCAAACTGGATTAGATTAGAGTCGGGTAATGGTAGTTCATATTCATCAGGGATTGAAAAATATTATACAACTGTTGGTGAATGGGTTCATGTGGTAGGAGTTTTTACTACCATTGGTAGCACAACTCAATTAGATATGTATATCAACGGTTCTTTCTATGTGACTGATACTGTTGCATGGCCACTCACTACAAGTGCAGCAAATTTTGGTATGGGTCGTTCAGATTACGCAACTTCTTTTAATGGTCTTGTCGATGATGTCCGTGTCTACAATTATGCTTTAACCGCCGGAGAGATTACAACTCTCTATAACAATGCCCCTCCTACAGTTGGTACCATTACTCTTACCCCTTCTACTGCTACATATGTTCCTGGAACAGTGACAACCATGTCTGCTCCCTTTACGAGTGTTCTCACTATTACAGGTTGTGAATACAATTTAGGTGCCTCTTGGTCTTCGGCCACTCTTTCTGGTTCCAGCCCTAACTACATTTGTACTCAGTCTGCTATTACTGGTTTTACTGATGGTACTGCCTATACCGTTAATATGCGTGCTACCAATAGTTATGGTACTACAATAGCTACAGGTCTCACACGAACAGGTGATACAGTAGCACCTACTAATCCGACCTTAACAGCTACAGCTGGAAATGGATATGTTGATCTCTCTTGGACGACACCCACTGATTCTAGATCTGGTTTGCATCCTACTGCTCCATACAAAGTTGTTTATGCTACAGGAGTTACGGCACCAGCTAATTGCAGCACCGGTAATGCTATTTATACTACTGGTACAGGAACCACTTTCCATCATGCTAGTTTAACTAACGGTACTCAATATTCTTACAGAATCTGTTCCATTGATGCCGTTTCTAATATGTCTGCAGGAGGAACAGCGAGTGCTACGCCAGTGGGCCAATCACTTGTTGGCTATTGGAATCTAAATGAAACAAGTGGATCAACTGCTACTGATTCATCAGGAAATGGGAACACGGGTAATCTTGAAGCCCAAGCAGCTTGGACGACTGGAGGAAGAATTGATGGAGGAATTAGCTTGGATGGTGTGGATGATAGAATAAATGTTCCATACAATAGTTCATTAGATTTAAGCTCAAAGGATTGGACGATATCTTTTTGGGCCTATCCTACCTCATTAGGGACTTCGGACCAATACTTTATAGATAATGTAGAGAATGGCATAGCAGGTCATGAGTCCTTTTATATTGCTAAAGGTGGTGGAAACTTGCAGGTCTTAGTGTTTTTATATAACGAAACAAACACTCAGATCAGTGCAAATACAGACACTGAACTTACTCTTAATGATTGGAATCTTGTTACAGTCACTTTTGTTAATGAAGTTGCCCATGTTTATGTCAACGGAACCGAAAGGACATTATACGCTAATTCATTTACAGGGTATATGCCTGTAGTTCCTTATGATATACATATAGGAGGAAGAGGAACGCATTATTTCCCCGGTGTTCTTGATGATGTCCGTATTTATAACTATGCCCTAAGCGCAGCCGATATATTAGCTCTTTATAACTCTGCTCCAGCCTTGGTTCCTGCAACACCTGTTAATTTATATGCCGAAGCCAATTCAACAGGAATTGCTTTATCTTGGTATTCGGCTTCTGATCCCACAATAACTAATTACAAGATTTATCGTGGAACAAGCTCTGGTAATGAATCGTTATTGGCAACCATAGGTCAGGGAGGGACAATTTATAATGATGCTAAAACACCTCATAATACCCTCTATTATTATAAGGTTACGGCAGTCAATTCATATGGTGAAAGTGCTTATTCAAACGAAGTCAGTGCTACTAGCCCAAACTTCAAATATATCTTTGCTAGTGCAACGGCTACTTATGGTAGTTTAGGAGGATATACCGGCGCTAATACAAAATGCAATACTTATGCTGCTAATGCCGGGTTACCCGGAACCTATAAAGCATGGATAAGCGATGCAGCTGGAATAACAGCAGCTACAAATATTAGTACACATGCGCAAGTTCCTTATAAAAAAGTAAATGGAACGGTAGTGGCAAATAATTGGACTGATTTAACAGACGGTACACTAACTTCCGCAATTAATATGAGTGAAACTGGTGGTACTCCAGCCACAACAGCTGTATGGACAAATACTCTTACAACAGGAGAAAGACAGAGTACAGGTAGCTACAGTTGTAGTACTGTCTGGTCTAGGTCTACATCTAGTTATAATGGTAATAAAGGATTAAATACCAGCACCAGCTCAACATGGACATCTAATAGTTATGCAAAATGTAACACTAATGCAGTTCTATATTGTGTAGAAAATTAATATGAAAAGTAGTCATCAAGGTCAATCTTTAACAGAAATTCTTGTAGCTCTTGCCATAGGAGTAGCTTTTATAAACGTGGGAATTTTAGCCATGTCTACTGCCAATATTTTAGCTAAGGTAAATAAAGCCAATAATTTTGCTTTGTCCCTTCTCAAAAGTCAAAGAAGTATTTTAGAAACAATTTCTGAAAATGGTTGGCACTCTATAGCTGATTTAACTATAGGCAAGCATTATAAATTGGCTAAACAAAATAATACTTGGATTATTCAACAAGGTGAAGAAAAAGTATTCAATGAAAAGCCACCTGTGGCTCAATGGAATTTTGATGAGGGAGCAGGTACCATCGCTTATGATAACGTAGGAACCAATGACGGAACCATTATAAGCTCACATACATGGCAAACAAGTCCTAACTGTGTGAATGGGAACTGTTTAAGTTTTGAAATAGGGGATTATATAAAAGTATTAAATTCTGTTAACTTAAATCCTAGCAATGCGATTACTACAATTTATTGGATTAAAAAAAGTTCCACAACTGGTGGAATGGCAATAAGTAAAGGTTCTTGGAACGGATTTTATTCCTACGGAAACCCAGATGGCAAGTTCTCTCTTAGATTATTTATTGGAGCCGGAGATTTAGAACAGTATTCTACCAATACATTTGATGACGGCAATTGGCATCAGTTTGCTGCAACTTGGAACAACACGGATGGTAAAATGAGGATATATAAAGACGGTCAATTAGATGCTATAAGTAGTTCTTCTAATTTAGGAACTATAAATTCTACATCCAATGATCTATATATTGGCGCTGGAATAGACAATGGAGAATATTATCTAAATGCATCAATTGATGAATTAGGTCTATATGATTATGCTATGACAGACACTCAAATAAAGCAACATTACAATGCTGGACTTAATAGACTAGGGCTTGTTGCCCAATGGGGGATGGATGAGGGAAATGGTTCAATGGCTTATGATTCTCAAGGATCTAATGATGGAACATTAGTGAGTGGGCCTACGTGGCAAACGGGCTCTAATTGTGTTAGTGGAAATTGTCTGGTATTTACAGGATCTCAATATATTAATTGTGGAACAAGTTCCGTTCTAACGCCAGCAAATATAAGCGTATCTGCATGGGTAAATGCCAGTACTTTGGACGAGTGGAATGGAATTATTTCTAACATGACTAACTGGGGTACAGGCTTTGGTTTGCAAATTGGTACAACTCAAAATATAGCAGCGACAATAAGTGGAAATTATTTGAAAACATCGTGGGTACCAACTATTAGTACTTGGTACTATATTACAGCTACTCATGATAATAATAGTAATTTAAATATTTTATATGTAAATGGAAAAGAAGAAGCGAGAGTAGTTAAATCGGTATCTTATGAAGCTTCTCCCAAAACATATATTGGTGTTTTTTACACATCCCCCAATTTATTATTTAAGGGGAATATTGATGATGTTCGTATTTACAATCGAGTCCTTTCTGCAGATGAAATAACCAATCAGTATAAAGATGGTTACACTAAATATTTTTATATTAATAATGTGTCGAGAGATATAGCCAGTGATCCGACAGCTTCCACCCATAACCTTGAAACTACTTATAATGCCAATCATGATGACCCCAACACAAAAAAAATAACTAATGTGGCTCGATATTTATTAGGTACTCCAGGCAGAGTTAATACTCAGGAACAATATTTAGCAAGAGCCAGTAATATAAATAGTCTTATACAAACAGATTGGTCTGGAAGTAGTGGAGTAGCTGGTCCAGAAATTGATTTTGGAAATAATTATTTCAGTTCAAGTAATCTAACACTGTCTACTACTGGACAAATATCTTTAACATCCACCGCTTCTAATGGAACCTTAATTTCTTCTATAATTGATACTCAAAGTATTAGTGGCTCTGGTTATTTTAATGTCTTGTGGCAAGGGGATACGTTATGTTCAGGATGCTCAGTAAAATTTCAAATAGCAGCCTCTAATTCAAATGCTGGACCATGGACATATTATGGGCCAACAAGTACGAGCGATTATTATACTCCAAGTGGGCCCAACATACCTGTACCCATAACTTATGCAGGACAATATTCAGCACTCTCTTCAAGTGTTCAGAATAAACGCTATGTCCGTTATCAAATAACATTGGTACCCGCTAGTAGTACATCGCCAGTAGTAAAAGATGTTATAATAAATTACGCACAATAGTTTTTATGGATTTCATAAATTTATCTAGAAAAAAAGGATTCACACTAGTTGAACTACTTATTTATAGCGTTATTTTTGTAGTGGTGGGAGGATTGGTAACAGGAATAACTTTAAATATCAAAAAAAATACTGCTTTAAACGAAGCCCAAAAAACAGTGGATGCCGTTTTTAGTAATTTAGAAAGACAATTAGCTTCTTCTATAGAAAATTCGGTAGCTGTTAATAGTATAACTGACGGAACAATTTCTTTAGCAGCAGCCGACAGTGAAACAGATAATTATTTTAGTCTAAGCAATAACAGTGTTTACTATAGAGTGGGAACGGGTAGCTTAGATGCTATCACGGGAAGTGAAGTCAAAGTAGATACTTTGAATTTTAAATTAACTCCATCCCAAGGTATAGGTATAGACCCAATTAATCATTGGGCTTATAACGATATTTTTGGTTGGATAGATTTTGGCCAAACCGGTAATAGTATAAAAATTCCTACTAGTAATGGAGACTTAACAGGAATAGCTTGGGGAAGAGGGTCTGGATATATTTTTCTCAATTGTCTCTCTACTGATAATTGTTCTACTTCTAGTTATAAAGTATCTTCTGACGAGGATGGTAATTTATCTGGCTACGCCTGGTCTGAGTCTATGGGATGGATTAGTTTTTGCGGTAATGCCGGAGGCACCAATGGCTGTGCTGCTTCGACAACCAATTATGGAGTAATCATAAATCAATCTACTGGAGAATTTTCTGGACAAGCCTGGTCTGAAGTAGCTGGCTACATTAGTTTTAATTGTCTTACTGGTGGAAGTAGTGGTACCAATGTTTGCTCAACCTCGAATTATAAAGTTCAGGATCTAAGAAGAAAAACGACTGCCGTTACTGTTGATATAAAAATTAGTTATAATATAGCGCCCTATCAAAGTACTTTTAGATCAGGAAGTGTAACTTTTAATCTGAAACAGCCATCCAAAGTTACAGTAACCTCTATCTCCCCTGATTCTGGTACAGGAGTAATAAATAATATCACAGTTAGTGGAACCTATTTTAAAACAGGAGCCTTGGTAAAATTAACCCAAAGTGGTTCTAAAGATATATATCCTTCTACTAATTTTACTAGAGCAAGCTCCACAGTTCTAAATGGAGGGGTAATAGATACTACAGGTATTCCTGCGGGAACGTGGGATGTTATGGTTATAAACCCTGACGGTCAAGTGGGGATTTTAAAAGGAGGATTTACAGTAGGAACAGCTCCCACCACTACTACTACAACAACTGTCCCAACTACAACAACTACAACTACTACTACTACAACAACAACTACTACTACTACAACTACAACTACAACTACAACAACTACTACCTTACCATTAACTTGCGCTCAATATGGGGGTACCTGTGTAAATCCTTTAAATCCAGGTTGCGGTTTCGGTTATGCTTGTCATACCCCAGCAGGTGAATGCGCTTTTCCTACCCAATGTTGTTGTGCACCAGATGGTGGTGGTGAGGAAATGTAAAAAACTAATGTTTTAAAAAATTTCTTATGTCTTCTAAAAAAGGAGTCTCTGCATTAGCTTCAATGGTAGCATTGGGAGCCATAATAGTACTTGTAACGGGGACTACTATTTGGGTAGAAAATAACAGAACTACAAATTATTCTTCCGATGTTAATAGCTCCAATGTCATAGCAGCAGCTGAAGGCGCTCTCCAAGATGCTCTTTTAAAGTTAAATTTAAAAAATAGTGCAGAGAATTATTCATTAGTTATTAATGGGGCTACTGTTGGAGTTTGTTATGAAGCCGATCCATCCTCTACTGGACTGTATACTATAAAAGCTAAAGCTATAAAAGGAAATACTACTAGAGCCATGAAGGCATTAGTAAATAAAGACCTAAATACTCTAAAATTTAATATTTACTCTAAAGAAGAAGAATTGGATTCAACATGTGTTGTTACGGCTGCAACAGTACCAAGTGCACCTTTAAATCCTATTTGGGCGTCTTCAGCTAGCGGTCAAGTAACCATAAACTGGTCTGCACCTACTTCTAATGGCGGAGCTTCCATTACTAATTATAAAGTCTATAGAGGAGTCTCATCTGGAGGGGAAACACTTTTAACAACTCTTGGTAATATTTTGACAATTACTGATACAGGATTGACTAATAACGCTCTTTATTATTATAAAATATCGGCCGTTAACTCTGTTGGTGAAAGTGCTTTATCTACAGAAGTAAGTGCTATTCCAGGGCAAACCCCTACTGGTACAGTAACAGTATCTCATTATGCTTCTGGAAATTATGTAGGTGCTACTTACGACATTACTGGGACTTTTAATAGTAATACAACCGCAATCTCTTGCAATTATTCAACTAATGGTGGGACCACGTGGTTGACAGGCCCAGCTCCCACTGGAACGCTTCCAAACTACACCTGCGCAAAATCTGGAGTGCCTGCCCTGGATAATACTGTTTATAATATTACAATGAGGATGACCAATAGTATTGGTCCTGGTGCTACTCCTTCCATAACTAAAACGGGTGATGCAACTGGACCATCAATTGCCATTGATTGGCCAGACACTGCTTGGACAGCAACTTCACCCTTAACAGTTACCCTTACACCTACCGATTCAGGGGTCGGAATATCTACAACTAAATATTGTACTGGTACAAGTGATTCGTGTGATCCTACAAGTGGAACAGTAGGACTTTCGACTTCTTTTACATGCTCGGGGAATAATTGTACCAATTACATTCGTTATGCTTCGTGGGATCTTGTTAACAATGCATCAGCAGTTTATTCTAGAAGGGTTAGACAAGACAAATTAGCTCCCACAGATGGTACACTTACAGTTACCCCAGGGGCCTATCAAAATTCTCTTTCTTGGTCAGGCTTTTCTGATTCTGGTTCTGGTTTAGCGGGAGCCAATACTTATAAAGTAGTTTTTTTAACAACAGGATCACCCAATGCGACTTGTTCTAATGGAACTCAAGCATATTTAGGTACTGGTACCTCTTCTATTCACTCAAGTTTGACGGGTGGCACTACTTATTATTATAGAATTTGTGCTTATGATGGAGTGGGTAATATTTCTAATGGCGCTGTTAATACGGGAATACCAACAACTACAACAACTACTTCTTGTGTACCAAATTGTGCAGGTAAGAATTGTGGTAGTAATGGTTGTGCTGGTACTTGCGGCACATGTTCTGGTAGCGATGTTTGTTCTGGTGGTGTATGCGTACCAACGTGTACTCCTAATTGCGCTGGCAAGAATTGTGGTAGTAATGGTTGTAGTGGTTCCTGTGGCACTTGTACAGG
>JBAQYG010000039.1:0-2954 GCA_049299915.1 Minisyncoccia bacterium
AGAATTTCGCTTCTGTATTTGATTTGGAAGCTATTTACGGCAGCCAAGGTCAAAGGACCAAAGTAGCCGGTGTTGATAACACCAAGTTTTTCTTGCATTAACTTGATGTCATTGTTCTTCATACCAAGTTTTAAGTTGGTATAGAAGCAGAAGTGTTCGATAGATGTATCGCCTTGCAAACTAGTAATCTGGGCCTGTAATTGAGCGATCATAGCTGTTAAATCAGCTATTTGATCAGCTTTAGCTACGGGAACCAAGGTTAGAGCAAAGGCGGCTACAACTAATAAGGAAATAAGTTTTTTCATTTTTATATTAATTGTTGTCCACAACATAAAATTTTATATGCGTGGAGATTTAAAGAAACGTTCGCCATCTAGATAAATTTTGTGGGAATTCCCTACACAAAATTTTTCTATCAAGCAGGTCCTTCATCAACCAGTCACCCTATTACGGGCAACCGAAGCGCCCTAGTTTAATCCATCCAGGTTTTTACTCCTTAGATGGTTCAACTACAAATTGTTTATTTATCTCATCTAGGTTTATCAGGGCTCCAAGGCAATTCTTGTTTGTTAGATTTCCGTTTGCCTCGGTTATTTTTATAGCAATTTTATCTTTCTCTTCTTGAGAGATGGTATTAGTAGATAAATATTCGACTATCTTATTTAACTGTTCAGAGATGTAGGTGGGGCAGTTATTAATTTTGTTTTCGGAAGCAATTATAATGGCATTTACTTGGGCATCTGTTTGATTTATTGTTTCGGCAATCTTAACAGCAGCTTCTTGGCTCTTAGAGGGAGCGGTCGTTAAGGAATAGCGCATCTTTTCTGTTTGAGTCTTTACAGACTTGGAAGTAGAAAGGGCTATTTCTGGATTCTTCTCATTTTGAATATTTACAGAGATATCATTTAAATCTGAAGCTATTCCTTGAGCTAGAACTTCTGCCATTTGAGAATTTTTAACTTTTTGCAGATTTAAGATTTTGTCTTGAGCAAAGGATAACTTCAAATTGGTTTTTTGAGATTGAGGAACGACAGCTATCATTGCTTTTTGAGCAGAGAGTTTAAGGGCATAAAGAGGATTACCGGGAAGAGCGTTCTTGGCAAAAGCAGTGAAACCACCTAAACTCATAGCTAAAACGACTAAGCTGTAGGTTAGTTTCATAGAGCGGCTTCCTAAAAAGCTAGCAAAGGTGGGATTTAAGTCCCTTTCCTTGGCCACAATCTGTCCCATAAGAGACATTTTGGTGGCAAAAACCCAATGTTCATCGGGCTTTATACTTTTTAAGGCTTTTAACTGCTCAATTAGGTCTTTTTCTTCCATATACTTAGTAAGACGGATGAGCCCCTCTTTTGTTACAAGTTTCTCAAGTAAGTGAGGCGATGAAGATCTGAATGGCCATATTTCCTTATGGCCTTAATATGCTTAGCCGTACCATAGCCCTTATGGATAGCAAAAGAATAATGAGGATATTTGGGAGACAGCTTAATCATATAAGTATCTCTGACTACCTTAGCTATAATAGAAGCTAAGGATATAAGAAAGACTTTATCATCACCATGAATAATGGATACCTGCTCTATATTGAGCTTTCTATCTATAGGACGATTACCGTCATAGAGGATAATATCGGGTTTTGTTTTCAACTTTGTTAAACATTTATCAAAAGCCCTCCTAGTGGCTTCCTCTATGCCAAATTTATCTATAATTTTATTACTCTCAAAGGCTTGGGCGTACCTTATATAAGGAAGAGTCGAAATTTTATTATAAATTGTCTGTCTTTGTATGGGAGAAAGTTTTTTAGAATCTCTAACAGGAAAACCTTTTAAATCTTTTTTTAATTTTTTAAAAATCTCTTTCGTAGCCAAAACTACCCCCACAGAAACTGGCCCTGCCAGTGGCCCCCTGCCGGCTTCGTCCCCACCTAAAATTTGCTTATATCCTTTCTTAAAATATTTCTGTTCTAAATTAAGCATAGACACATTCTAACATTTATAAATAATTGACAGAAATTATTCATTGCGTTAATCTGTATTACAAAGTAATACAATACACTAATATGGCTAATCGCAAAGTAATGAGTATCTCTGTTACCCCTGAAATCGCTAAGCGAATTGACGGTATTTTATCGGAGGGACAGTATTTGTCAAAAAGTGAATTATTTAGAGATATGCTTCGTTCTTGGGAAGATTCTAGGATACGTTTTCAAGTTGAAAATAGCAGAAAAGAAATTGTGAGTAAGAAAACTAAGGTCTTAAAATCTCTTAAAGATTTAAGGTAAGTAATATGATGTCAAAACTGAAGGATTTTGAAATTCGTTATACACCCGAGATTATGAAGTTGAATTTCAATGAGATGGTTTAGGCAACAAAAAAGAGAGGTATTTCCGCGGGAAGCAACGCTTACCCTTTGGTATTCCTCTCATCGTGATGTTATAATAATAATCGAAAAAAATGATTCAGTCAAGCACTCCCCCGATTATTATATACATTTCTAAATCTTATCCATGAACAAAATCTACGCCTTTATTGATAGCCAAAACATAAATCTTGGAACTCAGGAAGACATTTTTACTAAAACAGGGGCTTTGGTTAGAAAAGGATGGAAAATAGATTTCGATAAATTTATAAATTACCTTAAAACTAAATTTAACGTTAATCAAGCCTTTCTTTTTATAGGATATATACCAGAAAATCAAGCATTGTATACTGATCTACAAAAGAAGGGATTTATTTTAGTATTTAAACCGATTTTAAAATATAAAGATTCAGATGGGAAAGAAAAGGTAAAGGGAAATGTTGATGCTGAATTAGTTTTGCATTCTATGATAGAATTCTTGAATTATGACAAAGCCATTATTGCTAGTGGTGACGGTGATTTTTTCTGCTTAATAGAATATCTCCAGAAAAGTGGTAAATTATTAAAAATTTTAACCCCTAATGCCCACTATTCTTCGC
>JBAQYG010000040.1:0-28781 GCA_049299915.1 Minisyncoccia bacterium
TTCTATTATAGACGAACACCTTAATGATTATAAGGGTATTAAACAGATTTCTCTTGAAATCTTAGGAACTTATGCTTTTGGAATTCTAAAAAGAGAAAAAGGAGTTCATCGATTGGTAAGAATCTCTCCTTTTTCTTCGGCTAAATTGAGACACACATCCTTTGCATATGTAGAAATATTACCAAGCTTAGAAGAGGAAGAACTGGTAATCAATCCTAATGATATTACTATAGAAGCCTTTCGTTCTTCTGGTCCAGGGGGTCAAAATGTTCAAAAGGTAGAAAGTGCCATTAGGGTTACTCACAATCCTACTGGTCTTACCGTTGTTTCTCAAGGGCAACGCACCCAAAACAGTAACAAAGAAAAAGCTCTTAAATTACTCAGGGCCAAATTATTTGACCTAAAGGAAAGACAGAACACCAAAACCCTTTCAGAGTTAAAAGGGTCAAAAATCGAGATTGAATGGGGACACCAAATCCGTTCCTATGTTCTTCATCCCTATCAATTAGTGAAAGATCATAGGTATAATGTTGAAGTTAAAAATGCCACAGAAGTTTTGCAAGGAAATCTACAACCATTTATAGAAAAAGAAATTACCCAAGCCAATTAAGTTTGGTAATTTCTTCTTTGTGCGGTATAATAAACACACAAAATGACAGCACTTATATCTTTTAAAGACATTTCCAAGGCCTACAATAGCAATTTGGTCTTAGACAACATTAATTTTAGTGTTGAACCCGGCGAATTTGTATCTCTAGTCGGGAAATCTGGGGTAGGGAAAACTACTCTTTTAAAATTAATTATAGCCGAAGAACAGCCTTCTTCAGGTAGGGTTATTTTTGATGGCCAAGAAGTTAACAAACTCAAAGGAAGTCAGCTTTCTTTAATCAGAAGGAGGGTTGGTACTGTTTTCCAAGATTTTAAATTATTTGCCGATAGAACTGTTTTTGAAAATGTTTCCTTTCCTCTCGAGGTTTTAAATCAACCAGACGATATTATTAAAGATCATGTAGGTGAGGTTTTAAAGTTAGTTGGATTAGAATCACAAAGAAATCAATTACCAGTTTGTCTTTCGGCCGGAGAAAAACAAAGAGCCGCTATAGCGCGTGCCCTTATTCATGGACCAGACATCATCATAGCTGATGAGCCAACTGGTAATTTGGACCCTATTAATACTTGGGACATCATTAAGTTGCTACTAAAGATCAATGAATTGGGTACAGCCATTATTCTCACTTCTCATAACAAAGAGGTTATTAATAAAATAGGGAAAAGAGTAATTAGTTTGGAAAACGGAAAAGTTATTCGAGACGAATTAAACGGTCAATATATTATTTAAAAGTACTATGTTTTTAAGTTTTCGAAGACTATTCAAAGCAAGTTGGCAAGGTATTATACGTAATTGGTGGCTATCCTTAGCAACCATTCTGGTAGTTTTTCTTAGTGTTTTAACCTTTACTGGTATTCGTTTATTTTCTTATTCAGTCAATAGGTTAGTTTTTATGTTGCAAGAAAGGGTAGATATCAGTATCTATTTTAAAAAAGACGTACCAGAATCCGAGATTTTCCAGGTTCAAATGGAACTCGAAGGATTGGATCAAATTAAAACTGTTAAATATATTTCTCAGGATGATGCTTTAAAATTATTTCAAGACAAACAGAAATATAATCCAGCTATTTTTAAGGCCATTGAAGTTTTAGGTACAAATCCTTTGTCTCCATCTCTGAGTATTAAGGCTAAAACAGATAAAGATTATCAATCGGTTTTAGATTATATCTCCCAGGCTGGTTTTAAAGACCGATTGGTTACAGTGAATTACGAAGAGAATCAAAGAGTAGTGCAGAAATTAGATATTGTTAATCGAACCATTAATATTGTAGCTATTAGTATTAGCGTTCTTTTGGTAGGGATAGCAGTCTTGATTAATTTCAATACCATTAGGTTGGCTATTTATACTTCTAAAGAAGAAATCAGGGCCATGAAACTAGTCGGAGCTCCTAATTGGTTTATAAGAGGACCATTTCTTTTCGAAGGAACAATCTATGGGGTAGTGGCTTCCATTTTGACTATGATTGTAATCAGTTTGTTGGTTTTTGCCATAAGCCCTAAGATAGAAACCTCTATTCCAGGTTTAGGTCTATCTGGGTATTACTGGGCTCATTTTATCTGGATATTTCTTTTCCAAACAGTCTTTGGCGTAGGTATTGGTTTGGCTTCTAGCTTTGTAGCTATGAAAAAATATTTAGAGACTTAATCCTAGTGGATTTTTAAAAAACTTTATGATAAGCTGAAATCTGGAATGAAGAAATTTATTCCAGTTTTTGTTTATTGCGGGATCGTCTAATGGTAGGACATGGGCCTTTGAAGCCCAGTATCATAGTTCGAATCTATGTCCCGCAGCTCTTATTTAGGTCATTTCATCGCCATAATGGCGATTTTTTGGTAGAATTATTTTATGATTACGGGTTTTAAAATCATTTCAAAAATAACTAAGTTATTAGGATTTTTACTTATTATTGGAATTTTTAGTGTTATATTCTATTTTGTGTCAACAACAATCCAAGAAAGAAAAATTGAAACAGAAGATCTCGAAGCCAGTCTATTAGAGCAAATAAATTTGAATGAAGTAAATGTATCAACCACAAAGGAAGTGATAAGAAATTCTTTACCGATAATTACTTTATCTTCTAATTCACTACAACCAGGGGATACTCTAATAGTTAAAATTAATGATTCAACCTTTACTGGGACCATTATAGGAAAGCTTGGTTCAACAAAAACAGACTTTATAAAATTTACGGCAGATGGGGAATGGATAGGAATCTTTGGCATTGCAGCTAAGACAACTCCAGGAAAACGTAATCTAATTATTACTTATTCAAACGGTCAAGAAATAGAAAAAGAAATTGAGATTATTCCGAGAAAATTTCCAATTACAAAACTTGTTGTTACTAAAGAATTGGAAAAAAAAGGATTTACTCCTGCAATTATTCAAGACAATGTTATTAATAAGGAAAATATCCTTATAGGAAAAGTTCTTAATACTTATACCCCGCAAGCCTATTTTAATAAAGCGTTTAAGAATCCTTTAATTAATATACAAAACGTGGGGGCCTTTGGTAATATTAGAAAGAATGGAAATATAAGCTTACAACACTTAGGAGTAGACCTTGAGGCAAATATGGGCACTCCAGTTTATGCAGTTAACTCAGGAATAATCTCTTTTGAAAAGGAATTAACCAATTATGGTAAAACAATAATTATTGACCATGGGCTAGGAATATTCTCTCTTTATTTACATTTAGATGAATTTAAAAAATTAAAAGGGGATACAGTACAATTAGGAGAGGTTATTGGGCTTACTGGAAGTACAGGGTATTCTATTGAACCCCATTTACATTTTTCAATAAAAGTTCATGGATCTTCCGTAGACCCTTTAAAGTTTATTGATATTACACAACAAGAATTACCAAATTAATTTTTGTTAAATGTTTATAAATTAAATATAGCAATCGCCATTATGGCGATTTTTTGATAGAATTAATTAAGTTATAAAATAAAAAAGAATATGGGTTTTATTAAAAGATTGTTTAAAGGATTGATTATTATTTTTATAATAGTAATTCTAGTTTTAGGCTATTTAGGCTTTGTTCCTGGCATTTCGGCAATTTTTGGTTCCAATAAACCACAAGATTTAGGAATAAAATATACAGAGGAAGCATTACAGTCAATAGCAGAAAAAAACAAAGTAAAGAGGATTATAATAGACCAAGCTCCAAATATAAAAAGTAGCTTCATATTAGAAGGTAGTCAGGAGGTAAATAATAGTTTTACGAGCGAGGAAATTACTGCTCGCCTAGGCCAAGAGTCTGATTGGCCGCTTAACCCATTTACTGATGTTCAAGTAAAAATAGGGGAAAACGGTATAGTAGAAGCATCCGGCATAGTAAGAGTTAATAGGCTCAAAGATTATGCAGAGGTAACCGGGGTATCTCAAAAAGATATAGAAACTATTTCAAAAGAAATGGATAAGTATAAAATTCCTAGAATTTCTTTTCCAGCATACGTTAGGGGCACTATCTCGATAAATAACAATCGATTGGATATCAATCTATCGGAACTAAAAGTTGGTAGAATATCTTTATCCCAAAAACTTTATAGTCAGGCAAAAAAGCCTTTTGAAAGTTTTGTATACGAACGGTTGACAAGCGGTGGTTATGGAAGCCTGTTCGTTAGATCTTTAAATTTTTCTAATGGCAAAATGAATTTTTCTGGCAATCTTCCCCAGATCATTACAACAGCTAAGACTATTCTTGGTGATTAATACGAAGATATGAATTCGCAGTTATTTACTTTCATTTATAATCTAAACCATTTAAGAATTTTTTCTGATTGGTTAAGCTTATTTTTAGGGGAGTATCTTATCTATTTCTTAGGGATTATGGCGATTTTATTTATCGTCTTAGGTAAGAATACTAAGAAAGATAAAGAAAAATGGTTATTGATTTTGTTTTTAGCATGTTGCCTATCTAATCTAGTTGTTATTCCTTTAATCCATTTTTTTTATAAAACACCTCGCCCATTCATAGTTTTAACAAAAATTCTCAATTACAAAGATTATTTAAAAATCACAGAATACAACACATCCTTTCCCTCAGGACACACTTCACTCGCTTTTGCTATGGCAGTAGTATTATTCTTGAAAAATAGAAGAAGTGGTATTTTGTTTTTAATTCTAGCAATACTAGTTGGTATGGGGCGAATCTTAATGGGAGTTCATTGGCCATTAGATATTATAAGTGGGGTAGGAGTAGGCATATTATGTGCTCTAATAGCGCGCAAAGGAATAGAAAAAATATTGACTAAAACAACCCCATAATTAGGGGTTGTTTTCTAAGGAGAGATTAGATTATCTGTTCTATAAGTTTAGCTAATTTATCGCTATCATGACGAATAAAAGAACGAACACCGCTGATATGATCTCCAGAAACGGGTTTGTAGAAAGTGTTTTTTAAAATATTTGCCTGAATAATAGTTGGATAATTTTGAGAATGAGAATTCTTAGTTTTTGTATATTTAAGTTCCAACCATTCATCACCCTCTTGTTGGTATTTTTTGAGAAGGGCTGGAGATGGTTTTTGACTGTTGTAAATAACGAAATCAATAAGTCTTCCTTTTATATACCTTTGTAGATATTGGATATAATCATCTAGACTAAACCTACTAGTATGGCCACGCTTGTTTACTAAATTAGCGATATAGATAATTTTGGCCGGGCTTTTAGAGATAGCTCTACTTATCTGAGGTATTAAAAGATTGGGGATAAGACTACAATAAAAATTTCCTGGTCCGATAATAATAAAATCAGCGTTCATAATAGCCTTAATGGCCTCAGGATTAACTGCTGGTACAGGGTTTAATGCGATTTTTTTAATTCCTAGGGTATCAATAGCATAATTATGATTAATTCTATCCTCTCCGATCAATTTTAAATTATTGTTCAATTCAATTTGTAAATTACTGGGCTCCAAAGATACTGGCATTACCTTACCTCGGATTTTTAAGATATCGCTAATTTCTTTAACGGCTTTTAAATTACTGCCAGTGATTTTTTCCATAACCGAAAGTAAAAGATTACCAAGATTATGGCCGTCTAAACTCCCTTTATCGAATCTATAATTAAAAACTTTACGCATTATTTCTGGAGAGTCAGAGAGAGCTACTAGGCATTGCCTTAAGTCTCCAGGGGGAAGGACCCCTAGTTCGTCTCGAAGTATTCCAGTGGAGCCACCATTATCTGACATGGATACTATGGCAGTTAGATCATCATTATATTTTTTAAGGCCAGAAAGAACCATAAAACTACCAGTGCCTCCACCAATGGTGACTATTTTTTTAGGTTTAATTTTGGATGGCATACTTCAGAGATATAAACATTTTAGCATAAGGACAGCTAGAAAACATAAAATTGAAAAGAAAAAACCACCTACAAGAGATGGATGGAGATAAAAAAGAACAAAGTTGGTGGATGGCTAAAAAGCGAATGGAAGGCTAGGCAAGTGCTAGTGGAAAAGTGAAGAGAATACGTAAAAAGTAAAAAAAGGAAAACAGAGAGCAAGAAGCTCAAGAAAGTGGGATACCACCGATAGATATAATTGTAAAGAACAATGAGACAGAATGGGGCGGCTGGCGTGAACAAGTCGGCTTACCAGAATGGTTAAAACAGCTATGGGAACCCTTAGTAGAGGCTATGAAGTGACCCGGAAGCACGGATAACATGGTATCCCCAGGGGTCAAACATCAGGCCTGAAATAGAGAGGGTACGAAATAACACATAGCGCCCATCTGATAAACAAGATAAACTTGCTATACCTTGAGTACTACAGCCACCCCATTCCCTCGAAACACTACCTGTTGCGACCAACACACCTCCATGAAAAGAGGTCAACGCAATCCCATCATCCATCCAAACGCTCTCGAGGTAGGAGTTACCCCATGGTAACAAGCCCTGTCTAAGCTTGTTATCACGATATGATTATAAACCAAAGAAGAGGGTTTTGTCAATAAAGGATTGTTAATAAATTAACATGGATAATTTCTCCAAAGCTACATTGCATTTTCAAAAGTATTAGCTTAAAATTAAAGAGTCAGAAATAAATATTAATTTAAAAAATATTCTATGCAATATATTTGCCAAATTTGTGGGTATATATACGATGAAGAGAAAGAGGGCAAAAAATTCGAAGAATTAGAAGAAGATTTTAGTTGTCCTGGGTGCAAGGTTGGTAAAAAAAGCGATTTTAAAGCCGTAGAGCCTATGGCCGAAGAAGTAGCTATTGAAGAACACGAGAAAGAATCAGATGAAGAAAAAGACGATGAGGAGAAAAACAGTGATAAAGATGAAGATTAAGAATGACTAGAGATGAAGCCTTTAATTGGCTTAATACAGAAATTAAAGAACCAAACTTAATCAAGCATTGTCTAGCTGCCGAAGCGGCCATGAAAGGTTTGGCCGTTCATTTTAATGAAGATGTAAATGTTTGGGGTTTAACAGGGCTTCTTCACGATATTGATTATGAAAGTACTAAAGACGATGCAGAATCTCATAGTCTCAAAGGATATCAAATGTTAAAAGATAAGGGGGTGGAAGATGATATTGCTGAAGCCGTTAAAACTCATAACGATGCCCATGGTGTTCCACCAGCTACTTTAATGGCTAAAGCGATTTATTGCGTTGATTCCCTTACCGGACTCATAGTGGCAACAACACTTGTATTACCTTCTCGAAAAATAAAAGAAGTTCAAACAGATAATGTTCTTAGGCGGTTTAAAGAAAAAGGCTTTGCTAGGGGAGCTAATAGAATTAATATAGCTAAATGCGAAGAACTATTAGGATTATCTCTTCAAGAATTTACAGATATAACCCTACAAGCCATGCAAGGCATTGGTGAACAATTGGGTTTAGCATAAAGTTATGGTTAAGTTAGCCCCCAATATTTTACAGAATGTTTCTTTATCTCAATTCACCACCTACAATCTAGGTGGTGTAGCTGATTATTTTACGAAGCCCAAAACTTCTGGAGAATTATTGGAATCTCTTAATTGGGCTGAAAAGAATAATCAACCTATTTATATCTTAGGAGGAGGGAGCAATCTTCTTGTTTCGGATAAAGGCTATGCAGGTCTTATAATTAAATTAGATAATCAAGAGATAAGTAAAAAAGAATGGGGAGACAATAAAATAGATCTGGAAATTGGTAGTGGGATAAGTTTGGGTAAATTAATTCAATTTTGCAGTTCTACCGACAATTTTTTAACTGGCTTAGAATGGGCAGCTGGGATTCCTGGATCTCTTGGTGGGGCAATTTTTGGTAATGCGGGAGCTTTTCAAAGAAGTATACAAGATAGCGTTAAATCTGTTTGTGCTTACGATATCGATAAGCATGTTTTTAAAACTTATAACAAGACTGATTGTAAATTTGGTTATCGTAGCAGTATTTTTAAACAAGGGGGGATGATTATTTGGTCAGTTTCTCTTGAAGTGCAAAAAGGAGATTCTAAAATTGGTCAGGCAAAAATTAGAGAGCATCTAAAAGAACGTATCGAAAAGCAACCCTTAGAGTATCCAAGCGCTGGCAGTGTTTTTAAAAACCCAACACTTAAAGAATTGGAAGGTTCAGAAAATATTGAGAAGATAACCACTCTTTTTAAAGACAATGTACCGGCAGGTTGGCTCATCGATCAATGCGGGCTCAAGGGGTATCAAATAGGCCAAGCACAAATATCTCCAAAGCATGCCAATTTTTTTGTTAATTTAGGGGAAGCCAAGTCTCAAGACGTATTTAATTTGATTGCGCTTGCTCAATCAAAAGTATTTGAAAAATTTAACTGTCATTTAATCCCTGAGATAAATTTTTTAGGAGATTTTTCATAATCTATAGAAAAATAAAAATATTTTTAATTCTTTTTATTTATTTTTATGACTAATAAATGATTTTATAAATATTTTTCAGAAATTTGTTTTAAAAAAGTTATGCACACTTGCATTTGTGTATAAAACTTCTATAATTAAATAAGAAAGACTTGCATTTTAAAATATTCGTAATAAAATTATATAAGTAGATAGTTAAAAATAATTTTCCAAGTGCCGGAAATAAATTGACTAGGTCATCTCGGTCGACAATTTAATACCGGTACGGTAAAAGATTAAAGAAATAAATATATTCTTCAATAATATGGTCAAGAAGAAGAAGGCCACTAAGAAAGTAGCCAAAAAAGCTACTAAGAAAGTAGCCAAAAAAGCTAAAAAACACGGCAAGAAATAGTCTTGTCACAAGATGAAGTTGATTTTTTAAAAGAAAAGAAACTTCTTCTAGTAAACATTGATTCTTAACAAAAGCGCGATTCTGTCGCGCTTTTCGTTTGTTTTTAAAGATTGGTTTTTAGGCCATTTTTTTGATATACTGACGATAGTCAAATAATATAACCTTAACTCATGAAAACAATCATAAATAGTCAGGGTTTCAAATTAAATGATTATTGGTCAGAATTGATAGAAAAAAAGATTAAAGGTTTAGATCGGTTAATAGATAGGTTCGGTGAAGGCATTCTGTTGAAAATAGCGATTATTTCTTCGGGAGCTCATCATGAAAAAGGTAATAGTTTAAAATTAAAACTCACCTTAGAAATACTAAAAGATAATTTAGTTGCCGAGGAGGAAGGGGACGATCTTAAAACCCTTCTGGAGAAATGCGTTAAAAATTTGAAGGAACAGTTAGTGCATAAGAAAGAAAAACGGATTAATCAAAAAAGATTAGGTCAAGAAAGGGTGTAGTTCAAAACGAAATAATTATAAATATGAAACACTGGTTAGATTTTTTGTGGCCTGATACCGACACTCGATTTTTAACTAAGAATCGTTTGCTAGTCAGTAAAATAAATACTTGGGAAACTCAGCTCGCTAGCTTGAGCGATTTAGAAATAAAAAATCATAGTTTAGAATTAAAAAAACGTGTACAGAATGGAGAGTCTTTGACAAAAGTATTACCAGAAGCTTTTGCTTTGGTTAAAATAGCTGCAGGAAGGACTCTTGGTCAAAAACATTTTGATGAACAGTTATTAGGAGGAATGGCTCTTAATGATGGAAAAATTGTTGAGATGAAAACGGGTGAAGGAAAAACTCTAGTAGCTACTTTAAGCGCCTATCTGAATGCTCTCTCGGGGAATGGTGTCCACGTTGTTACTGTTAATGATTACTTAAGCCGTCGTGATACCACGTGGATGGGGCAAGTTTACGATTTTTTAGGATTAACAGTGGCTTGCATAGTTCAAGATAATTCATATATCTATAATAGTGAGGGATCGGGAGCGGGGGAAGATTCAAACGGACACATTTTGACAATAGGAGAAACCCTTCTTTCGGAAAAAGAAGGACAAGATTCCAAAAGGGATACCCAGGGTAGTTTCATGGTTACAGATGAGTACTTAAAATCTATACCTAGAAAAGAAGCTTATGAAGCAGATATCACATATGGAACCAATACAGAGTTCGGTTTTGACTATTTAAGAGATAATTTGGCTAATAGTTTAGAAGAACAAGTGCAAGCATCTAGAGGGCATAATTATGCCATAGTAGACGAAGTCGACAGTATTTTAATAGATGAGGCAAGAACGCCATTAATCATAGCTGTGCCCGATGAAAATGCTGCTAAGATTTATAAACAATTTGCTAAGGTAGCAAATCGTTTAGACTTAGATAAAGATTATTTAGTTGACCATAAGTTCAAAACAGTAAGCTTAACCGAGGAGGGTTTAGATAAGATTGAAACCATTTTCGGCACAGATATTTTTGATGAATCAGGAATAGGTAATGTTCACTATATAGAAGAAAGTTTGAAAGCCAAGGAACTTTTTAAAAAAGATGTTGATTACATAGTTAAAAATGGTGAGGTATTAATAGTAGACGAATTTACGGGTAGAATAAAGTTTGGCCATCGTTATACGGGAGGTCTGCACCAAGCTATTGAGGCTAAAGAAGGTGTCGAAGTGAAGGAAGAGAGCCGTACAGGGGCTACTATTACTATTCAAAATTACTTTCGTCTTTATACCAAATTAAGTGGTATGACCGGAACCGCAGTAACTTCAGCCGAAGAATTCAAAAATGTTTATAAATTAGATTTAATAAGTATTCCAACCCATAAGCCACTGATACGTAAAGATTTGTCAGATCAAATTTTCAGGACAGAAAAAGGAAAATGGATGGCAGTGGTCAAAGAAATTAAGACTAGGCACGAATTAGGCCAGCCTCTTTTAGTAGGAACAGTTTCTCCAGAAACAAATGAAAAACTAGCAGGACTTTTAGATAGAGATGGGGTACCTTATAGAATGCTTAATGCCAAGAATCATGAAGCAGAAGGTTCGGTTATCGCTCAAGCCGGTCAATTAGGCTCGGTTACTCTAGTAACTAATATGGCAGGGCGTGGAGTTGATATTATTTTGGGTGGTAATCCTGTTAATGTAGAAGAAAGAAATAAAATTTTATCTTTAGGCGGCCTCCATGTAATGGGAACAGAAAGACATGAATCTAGGAGAATAGATAATCAATTACGGGGTAGATCAGGGAGACAGGGAGATCCAGGATCTTCTCAATTTTTCATTTCTTTAGAAGATGACTTGATGAAATATTTCGCTCCCCAGAATATTTCTAATTTAATGGCTAGAATGAATTTACCCGAAGATGAAGCCATTAGCCATTCTCTTATTAGTAAAGCCGTTGAATCGGCTCAAGCCAAAATAGAGGGAGTAAATTACGATATGCGTAAACATATTTTGGAGTATGATGATGTCTTGAATAAACAAAGGCAGGCTTATTATTCCAAACGACAAGATCTTATAAAATTAACTACCAAAGAGGAACTAACTTCTACAGTAGTCAATATTTTGAAGCACCAGTCTGATATAGTTATAGATAGGCTTTTTGGTAGTGCCATAACCGAAGAAGGTAAAGACGATTTATTAACTGTTCTAAGTCAATGGGTTCCTCAGCTAGATGAATCTGTTAAAATAGAAATTAAAGCAGCTAACAATAAAAATACTATTTCTACATTAGTTGAGGATTTTTTACAGAAGAAACTTGAAGAAGAACAAAACCGTTTGAAAGAAGTATGGCAAACGACGGTTTTAAATCTTTGTTTGAAATTAAGAGACCTCTTATGGATGGATCATTTGGTGAAAATGAACGATTTACCAGATAGTACTACTCTTAGAAGCTATGGTCAGCACGAACCTTTGGTTGAGTATAAAAGAGAAAGTTATCGCTATTGGCAAGAATTGGAAAATAATTGGGAAATACAAGTTATTAATCTACTCTTTAAGATTGGTTAGCTATGAGTGGTTTTGTAGTATCTCTAGAAAAATTTAGTGGTCCTTTAGAGCTTCTTTTGAAGCTCATTGAGGATAAAAATTTAGAAATTACCGAGATTTCTCTCTCTTCTGTTACCGAAGATTATTTGGCTTGGGTTAGCCAGGCAAAAGATAATTATTTAGAAAATGTAGCCGATTTTCTTCAAGTAGCAGCCACTCTATTACTAATAAAATCACGTTCAATCCTTCCGACTTTAGAGGTTACTTCAGAAGAAAAAGAGGAAATCATGGATCTCCAAGCTCGGTTGGAGCTCTACAAAATATTTAAAGAATTGGGAATTGCCACAAGAGATAAATGGAGTTACCAGCCCCAAATGTTTAGTCGCAAGTCTTGGGTAGGGAGAACCATAATTTTTAATCCACCCACGAATGTCTTACCCCAAGATTTGTTAGACTCGTTTATCTGTCTAGCCAACAGATTTGAAAGCCAGATTAATATAAAATCACCAGAAGCTTCCATTAAACGTTCTATAATTTCTCTGGAAGATAAAATTACGAGTATTTGGCAAAGATTGATAGCTGCTAAAAGTAGGATTAATTTTAAAGATTTAAATGATAAACAAGAATTTAAAGAAGAAATAGTTATTACTTTTTTAGCCCTTTTAGAACTTTTAAAAGATGATAAGATAACAGTGAACCAAGATAATTTATTCGGAGAGATAGAGGTAGAATTAAGTGAACATCTTAATTAAATTTTATGGATTTGAAATCTATTTTAGAAAGTTTGTTATTCACTAGTGGAGAGCCATTAAGCCTAGAAACTCTTTTAAAAATTTCTGGTGTTTCTAAACCAGAACTATTAGAGGAGATAGAATGCTTAATTAAAAAATATGATAGCGAAGAAAGCGGGCTCACTTTAATAGAACACAATGGTTTGTATCAACTAGTCACTAAAGCCTCTAATCAAGTTTATGTTCAGAAATTAGTTACAGGTGTTTTTGAAGAAAAATTGACCCCTATTGCTTTAGAATGTTTAACAATTATAGCGTACAGGGGACCAATAGGGAGATCACAAATAGATCTAATTAGGGGAGTCAATTCTTCCTATATTATTCGTCAATTAGTATTGCGCTCTCTCATAGAAAGAAAACAAGATCCTAATCGAGGGAATGCCTTCCTTTATTCAATTTCTGACAAATACTTAAAACATTTAGGATTAGCCAAGATAGAAGATTTGCCAAAATATGACGATTATCATAACAAAGAATTGCAAATGTTAGTCACTGATCTTCCTGATAATCAAGTAGAAGAGACTGAAGAGATATAAGATCATGAAAAAATTCAGTTCAAATTTTAAGAAGCCCACAAGTATAAAACAACTGGCTAATTACCTTTTAGCCATAGTTTTTTTAGTTGTTATTTTTATCTATGGAAGTATTTACCATAAAGCCCAAGTAGAACCCAAAACTATTTCGTCTCAAAATCCTACTATTTCTAATTTTACTTATGTCTCTGAACCAGAATGGTTAGTTCTTGAAAAAGATTTAAAGGCTCGTTCTTTAATAGTAGCTAATTTGGATGCAGGGGAGATATATATTTCTAGACATCCGGAAGTTTTTGTTAACATTGCTTCCCTATCAAAGCTTATGACTGCGGTGGTGGTCATCGATAATTTAGATTTAAATAAAATCATAAAAGTTTCCCATAAGGCAATTAATACCTATGGCAATGGTGATAATTTAAAATTAGGTGAGAGACTAAGCGCCAGCAATTTGCTTAAAGATTTATTAGTTTTTTCTAGTAATGATGCCGCTGTGGCCTTAGCAGAAGGAGTTGGTTATAACAAATTTATAGGGTTAATGAATCAAAAGGCAAAACAAATTGGTTTGAAAGAGACAGCTTTCTTTGATGCCACGGGATTAGACGAGAAAGGGAATTTTTCTAATGCCGGAGACCTTTTAAAACTGGTGAATTATATTTATAAGAACTATCCTCTTATAGGAAGCATTAGTCGCATGCCTTCTGTAACATTTCAATCTGTCGATGGTATTTATACCCATAATTTATCGAATACCGATCAATTAATTGGTAAGATAGACAATTTATGGTTAAGTAAAACAGGTACAACAGATAATGCCGGAGAGTGTTTAATCCTAGTTTACCGTTTAGAAAATGGTCAAGCTATCGCTAGTATTATTTTGGGTTCCACCGATAGATTTGGAGATACCCTCAGTATTTATAATTGGTTTAAAAAAGAAGAAAAGTTAGTTCAGTAAAGCTCTTATTAGTGTTATAATAAACTCATTAATATTATATTATGGGAATAGCTTTTAACTCAATTACAGGACAAATTGTACGTTTAATCATTTTAGGTGGAATGTCTTTGGGTATAGGATTTATTTTAGCTCCATTAGTTTTGCGTTTTCTAGTTAAGATAGGGGCTGGTAAACAAATCAGAAATGATGGTGATACACCCATCTATTCTAATATGCACCTCTATAAGGCAGGTACGCCTACTATGGGGGGCATAATTATTTGGGGAGCTGTCCTAATAATCACTTTTGGTTTAGCTATTTTAAGTAACACAGTTGATGGTTTCTGGGGGAATCTTTCTTTTCTCTCACGTTCACAAACTTATCTACCACTAGGAGCTATGATAGCAGCCGCTTTAATAGGAATGGCAGACGATATTTTGGGTATTCTCCATATAGGTAGTAAGGGCGGGGGATTAAAAATGCGATATAAAATTCTTCTATATACTATAGTAGCCATTATAGGTTCTTGGTGGTTTTATTCTAAGCTTCAATTTGATGTGGTACGAATACCTTTTTTAGGTAGTTTTTCGTTGGGTATTTGGTATATCCTTTATTTTATTTTTATCCTAGTAGCTACAACGTTTTCTACCAACGAAACAGATGGTTTGGATGGTTTGGCCGGTGGAGTACTCATGATGGCCTTTATTGCCATGATTGTAGTAGCTTTCACTCAAGGGCGTTATGATCTAGCTGCTTTTCTAGTCACCATTATTGGTGGTTTAATAGCTTTTTTATGGTACAACATGTTTCCCGCCAAGTTCTTCATGGGCGATACTGGTGCTATGTCTTTGGGCATAGTATTAGGTGTAGTGGCCATGCTTACCAATACGTCACTTCTTTTGCCTTTCTTTGCCTTCATTCTAGTTTTAGAATCAGGATCAGTAATAGTTCAGACAATTTCTAAAAAAATTTGGCACAGAAAAATATTTAGATCGACTCCTATCCACCATCACTATGAAGCAATTCTAAAAGAAGCGGGAATGGAACACCCAGAAACTCGTATTACTCCTAGATTTTGGCTTCTCTCGGGTATGATGGCGGCTTTTGGAATTATGTTGTATTTTTTAGATAGATTTTTGATCAAATAGTTTCCATGAAACTAAAATCAAGTTTTAAAATCCTGGTAATTGTTTGTTTGTTGGGATTATTTTTTTTGTGGGCATTCTTACTAAATGCTTCTTATTTAAATTTAAAAAATTATTGGTTAGTTCTATTTATTTTATATTTAATAGGAAACTTTACCTTATATAAAATAGGGGAAAAATACTCTCGTTTTACTACCGTCACTCGTTTTATGATAATAGGGGTTTTAAATACTTTGGTTGATTTGGGAACCCTTAGTCTTTTGATATATTTTAGCGGACTAACCACTGGCTGGTATTATACTTTATTTAAATCACTATCTTTTTCCTTAGCTCTAGCTAATAGTTATTTTTTTAATAATTACTTTAGTTTTCAACAGCCAGATGAAAGGAGTAAGTTTTTTGTTAAAATGGCTAAGTTTTTGGCAGTTAGTTTAGGCGCTTTTCTAATTAATATTACCGTTGCTTCTGGTTTAAATCACTTTAACTTTTTGAATCTAGAACCAGGTAATTGGGGTATTTTAGCGGCGCTTCTGGCTAGCTTATTGGGCATCATAATTAATTTTATAGGCTATAAATTTTGGGTTTTTCGTAAATAAACTAAAAAAGTGTCAGATATTCTTATTAAAAATGGTTGGGTTTTTAATGGCCGCTCAGAAAGCATTCTTTCTCGAGCAGATTTATTAATAGAAAAAGGGGTCATTACATCTATAGAAAATAATATTCCTACTAAAGGAGTTACCCAAGTTATTAATGCTGAAGGAAAGATTATCTCTCCTGGTTTTATAGATTTAAATAGTCAGGTAGATTCTTTTTCTTTAGATAGTCCCACTCTCGAGAGTTCTTTTTTAATAAGGCAGGGAATTACCACTGTTGTAGTTGGTAACACCGGAAAATCTGCCATGAGATACCTCATTCCTAAAAGCAGTGGTTATTCATCTTTACGTTCTGAAAGAGAGGGAGCCAATCAGAAGGAGAATCTATTTACAAAATATAGCCAATCATCTCCAGCCGTTAATATAGATTCTTTTTTAGGCTGGGAAACAATACAAGAATGGGGAATTAAAAACGCTTTACAATTAAAGGCATTTTTTGCAAAATCCCAACATAAATTAACTGGTATTTCTGTAGAATATAATTCCCGGAATCAAGAGAAGGTAATGAGTGATATTAAAGAAATAGCCTCTTTTTTGGGACAAGTTGGTGGTAGTCTAATAATTTACGCTCCTGATATGTATATTAGTAGTGATACATTATCTCTATGGGGCCAAATTTCTTTAGAAAATAAAGTTCCCTTTATTATTGATAATGACATATTGGGTAGGGATAAAAATGGTGAAAATCTCTTAGAGGAAACACAGAAACAAAATCTTTTAGGAGCAAAGATATGTTTTATGCTTTGGCCTTATGATTTTATACCCATAGAAATTGATAGAGTTATAACCCTATTAGAAAATGATCAATTAAATCTAAAAAATGTAGTTCCTGAATTTTCTAATTCCTTATTGATCGGTTCACAAATTCCAAAAGAATTAAAAGGAAAAACGCTTAAAGAAATAGCTGATAATTGGTCTTTGGATATATTGGAAACATTAAAACGTATACGGGAATTATGGCCAAGTGTTACCTTGCAGATATTAATACCTTACACAATTTCTTTTAATTGGTGGGCAGATAAATTTACCTATACAAGTCTTAAAACAGAGTTAATAGAAGGAGGTAATATACATGCACCGAATTCTTTAAGTGGATTTAATTATTTTCTCTCTAAATTTATTAGCAAAAGTTCACCAGAACTATGGCCAGGATATTTAGCAAAAATTACTAGCCAACCAGCACTACTGGCAGGTTTGCCCAAGAGAGGTTTTTTGCAGAAAGATTATTTAGCTGATATAGTAATTATTAATCCAGATACTTTAGACGCCAAAGGAGATTACGAGAACCCTCAGTTAGAGGGAAAAGGGATAGAGACGGTAATTATCGATGGTCACTTAGTTTGGCATAAAGGAAGGGGTTGGGATAAAGGAGCGGGTAAATTACTGATTTAATAAAATTATTTATGGCAGAAGCTTTTGTTATTCAAGGAGGACATTCGCTCAAAGGTGAAATAGAGGTGTCTGGTTCTAAGAATGCAGCTATTCCTATTTTAGCCGCTACTCTTTTAACAAAAGAATCTTCAACGATTACCAATATTCCTCTTATACAAGATATTCTGAAATTAATAGAAATTTTAGAAAGTTTGGGAGCAAAAATTAAATGGTTGGACAATGATACTATTAAAATAGATCCATCTCGTCTGTCTTTAAAAAAAATAAACCAAGATTTAGTAAAGAAAATCCGAGCCTCCGTTTTGTTAATGGCTCCACTTACCCATCGGTTTTCGAGTTTTGAATTGAGACAACCAGGTGGATGTGTCATCGGCGCTCGACCTATCGATACACACCTCTTGGCTTTAGAAGCGTTGGGAGCCAAAATAGAAGTATTTCCAGATAGATATTTTATTAGGCGAAATCATCTGCATAATAATACAGTTATCCTTCAAGAATTTAGTGTAACGGCGACAGAAAATGTTTTAATGTTAGCTAGTCTTATACCTGGCAAGACTATTTTAAAAATTGCCGCCACTGAACCTCATGTCGAAGACTTGGTGATATTTCTTAACAAAATGGGGGCCAAAATTAAGACTATTGGCTCGCATGTTTATGAAATAGAGGGAGTCAAAAGATTGCACGGAGCCAAACATACTCTCATTCCTGATACCAACGAAGCTGGTACATATATTATTATGGGTATAGCTCTCCATTGTAATCTTTTAGTAAAAAACGTTATTCCAGAACATTTAGATTTAGTATTTAAAAAGCTAGAAGATATGGGGGGTTCATTTCTTTTCAAAAAAAGAAAAGACGGTTTAAGTGATGTTCAGATTATGCCTTCCCATCAATTGAAAGCTTCTAAAATTCAAACACAAATTTATCCAGGAATCCCCACTGATTTACAATCAGTATTAGGTGTTTTAGCTACTCAGGCTACCGGATCTTCACTTATCTTTGACACTATGTTTGAGGGTCGTTTAAAATATATAGATGAATTAAATAAAATGGGTGCCAATGCTATTATAGCCGATCCTCACAGGGCCGTTATAAATGGACCAACTTCTTTATATGGTCAGACGATCAATTCTTTTGATATTCGCAGTGGAGCAGCGCTTATTATAGCCGCTCTTATGGCCCAAGGGGAAAGTATAATTACCAATGCCTATCAGGTAGATAGGGGCTATGAAAGATTGGATGAAAAACTCCAAAAATTAGGGGCCAATATTACTCGAAAAGAGATTTCTAATAGCTAGCAAGTAGGTTTTTAGCAGATTTTTTAAACTGGTATTTTTACCAGTTTTTTGCTTTAATAGGGGAAACAATTAACTCGTGAAAAATTATTTATGATTATCCGGAAACTAGGCATAGATTTGGGTACAGCGAATACATTAGTTTTCGTTCCTAAAAAAGGAATAGTAATTAATGAACCTTCTGTAGTGGCTATTTCGGTGGACGATAATAAGGTAGTTGCTATAGGGGCTGAAGCCAGAGAAATGCTGGGTAGAACACCAGAAATCATTAGGACCTATAAGCCCTTAAAAGATGGTGTAATAGCAGATTATAGAGTTACCAAAGCCATGCTTCGTTATTTTATTAATAAAGCTATGGGTAATTGGCACATTTTCCAACCAGACGTTATGATCTCTGTTCCTGTAGGAATAACTTCTACTGAAAAAAGAGCTGTTATTGATGCTGCCCGTGAGGCCGGAGCAAGAGAGGCTTACGTAGTTAAAGAGCCTATTTTAGCAGCTCTAGGTGCCAATATTCCTATTAATTCTGCTGCCGGTAATATGATAGTAAATATAGGGGGTGGAACTACGGAAGTAGCTGTTATTGCTCTCGGTGGAATAGTAGCCTCTGCCTCGGTAAGAGTAGCTGGTAACAAAACAGATGAAGCCATTGTTGAATATATCCGCAAAAAATATAATATGGCAGTCGGAGAAAGAACGGCTGAAGAAGTAAAAATGAAAATAGGAACAGCCTTACCCATGAGAGAAAAAAGTGAACTTGAGATTAGGGGTTTAGATCTTACTGAAGGATTACCTAGGAATTTAACTTTATCTGCTAACGAAATAGCTGAAGCCATCAATGGGCCAATGAAAGAAATTATTCAAGCAGTCAAGAATGTTTTATCAGAAACCCCCCCAGAATTAGCTGCTGATGTTATGGATAGGGGTATGATAGTTTCTGGCGGTGGAGCTCAATTGCGTAATATAGACGAGTTATTGCGAAAAGCAACGGGAGTAAATGCCTATATTGCCGAAGAGCCTTTATTCTGTGTAGCCAAGGGGACCGGAGTAGTACTAGACAATTTAGAAGTTTATAAGAAGAGCATTATTACTCACAGTGGTCGCTAGTTTATTAGTAATTGATGCAAGGTTGTAAATTATGCCCAACATCTGTGGTCACGAAATTAACAGAAGCTTTTTAGATAAACAGGTATTAAATTTAACTGCCCAGAGTTTTGCATTTATTGGACCAGAAATGGTTGGGCGTAGATTAATAGCTCGTGATTTTGCTAAAAAGTTAATGTGTCATGAACTGATAGCAGGTAAATCATGTGAAAAATGTTCAAGTTGTCTAGGCTTTAATAAAGGTTTAAATCCAGATTTTTTGGAAATTGCCTTTGTGGAAACGAATGAAGAAAAAATTCCAGAAAGCAATGAGGACGAAGAGGGGGAAATAGAAACGAGCTCTCCTAGTAAAAGAAAACCAACCGAAGCGAAAGAAATTAAAGTAAAACAAATTGAACCTCTATTAGAATTTTTAGAATATAAGCCACAAATATCACAAACAAGAGTAGCGATTATAGATAACGCCGAGAGATTAAACATAGAAGCTTGGAGTTCACTCCTTAAAACAATAGAAGAACCTCCACCCAAAAGTATTCTTATTTTTTTAATTACCGATATTCAGAGATTACCAGAAACCATTGTTTCTCGGGTTTTACAAATTAATTTCAAAGAAATAGCTGTTTTGAAAATTGAAGAATTTCTCAAAGAAACAAACAAAAATATTCCAGACTTAAATGAAATAGCTTGGCGTAGTCGTGGCTTGCCCGGTTTAGCTCTAAATCTAACTAACAATAAAGAAACTCTGAGAAAAAAGAGAGAAATGGATCATGATTTCTTAGAATTGCTAAAAGTTCCATTTTATAAACAAAGTCCTATCTTAGAAAAATTATCTAAATTGGCTCCCTCTGAAATAGAAGATACAATACTAGAATGGCTCTTTATTCTTCAATCCTATCTAGAAGGGTATGATAAGAGTGGAGATGTTAATCTTCCTAAATTGAAATACACTCAAGCTCAGCTTGCTTCTCTTGCTTCTGACTTGAGTGAATTAATTGATTGGAACAAACGCAGCGGAATTAATAAAAGGTTGTGGCTAGAAAATACATTTCTTAAAGTTCAAGAAATAAGCTAATATTAAATAATCTGATCTGAAAGACGAAATGAAACAAGCCTATAAAACATTATTTTTCTTTGCTGTATTATCTCTAGCTATTTATTATGTTCCTAAACTTTGGCGAGAGGCTCCAGATAAGATTAGCCAATTTTTTAATAGTTCCCAAATGGCCAACATAACTACTTTTTTAAATAATGCCGCTGAAAAAGTTGTCCCAATTAATCAATAATTAAAAACGTATTTTTAAATTTTACCCATGTTTACTAACAACAATTTAAACGAATTAGAAGAAGCGATAACAGGCCTGGACGCCAAAATTAATTCTACTCTTGTTAAATTAAGAGTGGGACGAGCTAACCCTCAAATGGTGGAGGATATTTCTGTCGATTATTATGGTTCTCGCTTACCCATTAAGGGCTTGGCTAATATAGGAGTTAACCAAATGACTATTACTATTCAACCTTGGGATCAGGGAGCTTTGGATCCTATCTACAAAGCCCTTTCCACCTCTCCTTTGGGAATTACGCCTGTAAAAGAAATGAATCTTTTAAGGATAGTTTTGCCACCTTTAACCGAAGATCGTCGTAAGGAATTAGTGAAAAGCCTAGGAGCTACTAAGGAAGAATTCAGGGTAGAACTAAGAAGATTGCGAGATGATTTTTTAGGGGTATTGAATGATTCTTTTAAAGATAAAGAAATCTCAGAAGATGAAAAATTTGGCTACAAGGAAACAATTGAAAAAATAATCACCAAGATGAACGAGAGTATCGATACTTCTTTCGAAGAAAAAGAAAAAGAAATAATGACAGTTTAATTTATGATAATTTTCATTTTCATTTTGTGTTTTAGTTTCTTGGTCATCGCCCATGAATTTGGTCATTTTTTATTGGCTAAAAAAAGTGGGGTTAAGGTAGAAGAATTCGGGATAGGATTTCCTCCTAAAATTATTGGCAAAAAAATAGGAGACACCATTTATTCTATTAATGCTATTCCTATAGGAGGATTTGTCAGAATACTAGGAGAAGAAGGTGGGGAGACTGAGAATCCCAAAAGTTTTAGTAATAAATCTTTGGGTCAAAAAATAAGTATTTTAGCTGCCGGAGTTATAGCTAATTTGATTATTGCTGGTTTAATATTTTCAGTTTTATTTACCGTAGGTTTTCCCTTAGATGTAAGCGAAGAAATGACCCTTAAAGTAGGGGAGAAATCACAAATAGTTATTGCAAGCATAGAAAAAGGTTCACCAGCAAAAATAGCTGGATTAAAAATTGGGGATATTGTTACCAAAGTAACAGATTCAACAGGAAAAGAGACATCCCTAGTTCGTTTAGTTGATTTTCAAAAAGTAGTCGGTGAGAATAAAACAAAACTTATTACTCTAGATGTTATTAGAAAGGATAAAGCCTTACAGATTGAAGCCGTACCCAGAGTCAGCTACAATAAAGCTTCTGGCTCTTTGGGAATATCTTTAATGGAACTTGTTTATTCGCGTTATTCTTTTCCAAGATCTATATACGAAGGATTTAAGCATGTTTTGATTTTAGCCGGAGATATGTTCTCTGGACTATTTATGGCCATGCGTAATTGGTTTATTGAAGGTGAGGCTCCTGAAGTGTCTGGTCCCATTGGTATTGCTTCTCTGAGCGTACAGATGGCTCAAATTGGTTGGCGTTATTTCTTTAATTTTTTAGCCTTTCTTTCTACAAATTTAGCCATAGTAAATATTCTACCCTTACCTGCTTTAGACGGAGGAAGAATCATTTTAGCTATAGCAGAAAAGATAAGAAAGAAACCATTTCCTTTCAAAATGGTTGCAGCTATCAATGGAATTGGTTTAATATTACTTCTGCTCCTGTCGTTTCTCATTGCCCTCAAAGATATGGTCAGATTAAATACGCTTTCTTTTTTATTTAAATAATCTAAAATTAAAACATATTTATGTCTCAAGAAAATCAAATGGATTCTAAAACAAACAAAAGACAATCATTCTTTCATTGGCCAGAAAATTTGTTTATTGACGTAGCCATAGACCTAGGAACTACTAAAACCCTAATAGCTTCTAAAGAAGGTAAAATTGAGATTCAAGAATCTTCAGTGGCTGCTGTTAATATAAAAACTGGTCAAATATTAGCTATTGGTAATGAGGCCTATTTGATGTTAGGAAAAACACCTGGACATATTTCTGCGGTTAGACCACTTAAAGGTGGGGTTATTTCCGACTTTGAAATTACGGAAAAGATGTTGAGAGCTTTCTTTAATAAATTGGAGCTTCAGAAGGGGGAGGGTTTTAATTTCTTTCCCTTTAAAAGAATTAGAGCAGTGATTAATATTCCGTGTGGTGGTACAGAAGTAGAAAAGAAAGCTGTTGAAGATGTCGGCCGCAATGCCGGTGCCCATGAAGTTAAATTAGTAGAGTCTCCACTAGCAATAGCCATTGCAGCTGGAGTACCAGTTTTAGAACCAGGCGGTAATTTAGTAGTAAATATTGGAGGAGGAGTTACCGAAGCAGCTATTATTTCCTTGGGTGGAGTGGTTGTTTTTAGAAGTGTCAGGGTAGCTGGAGATAAATTAAACAGTGATATTATCCAATACGTCAGAGATAAATTCAAAATGGCCATAGGTGAGGCCACGGCTGAAAGCATTAAATTAGCGATAGGTTCAGCTCTAGAAACAGGCTCTCGCCAGAGTATGGCCATCAGAGGACGAGATTTAACTTGTGGACTACCAAAAGAAGTCAAAATTACTGACGATGACGTAAGGGTGGCAATTAACGGTTCTCTTCAAACCATTATTAAGAACATTAAAAATACTATAGAGAATACACCTTCAGAACTAGTAGCCGATGTTATGGATAAGGGAATAATTTTGGCTGGAGGAGGTAGTCTTCTAAATGGCTTAGATAAGCTTATAGCGGCTGAAACAGAGTTGCCCGTTCATTTAATAGAAGATCCTACGGCTGCGGTTATTAAGGGTATGGTAAGGATTATTAATAATCGTCATAATTTGAGCACTGTTTTGATAGATATCAACGAAGAAGATTCTAAGATTAATTATTAAGTCAATGAACCAGAGACAAAAGAAATTAAGGGTTATTATTATTTTGTTGGCTTTTCTTACAACAATTGTTCTTTTGAATCCCTTCAGATTTTTTGTTGATAAACAATTGGTAAGTTCTAATTTCTTCCTTGCCCCCAAAACGAATTCTACTACTTGGCTGCATAATCTATTTCATATAGTTTCTTTTACTAACGATTACAATAATTTAAAGATTCAAAATCAAGATTTAATAACAAATTATTTATCTCAAACTATTTATCCAGTAGGATCAGTAAGCAATACTCTTCAGGGTTTAGATGCTCGCGTTTTAAAGATGGAATATTTAAATCAGGGTAACTATTTCTGGATAAATAAAGGATCAAAAGATGGAATTGCTGTAGGCATGAATGTTGGGGTCGAACCCGATATTGTTTTGGGATACGTTTTTAATGTTTATGGAAACAGTTCGTTGGTTAAAAGTATTTTGAGTCCCAAGACTAAGGTTAGTATTATGGATGTTCGTTCCAAATCTTTAGGCGTTGCCACTGTTAACAGTCAGGGGAAGTTTTATCTTGATTATCTTCAAGTAAAAAGTGATATTAAGATTAATGATTTAGTAATCTCTACCACAGATAATACCGAATATCTAGCTGGTTTAATTGTGGGAAAGGTTGTTCAAGAAGACAAAGAGACCCAAACTTATTATTTGGAACCATTAGTAAATCCAAAGCAAACTTTTCAAGTCAAAGTCTTTACTCAGCCCAATAAGCAATAATTATGTTGGTCAAAGAGAAACTATTTCTATTTTTAGCTGGTTGGTTTCTTTTAATTGGAGCCTTTTGGCTCAATTCTTTTTTAGTAAATGTAACAGAATTTGTTTATTGGCCCACATTATTTTTAGTCGTATATTTAACCCTTCTTTGCTTTAATTTCAAGAAACCCAACTTATTTCTATCGACTCTTTGGTTTTTAATACTTCCCTTAAGTCTTGTAGTCGACACACTAAGCGGATCACCGGCGTTTGGCTATTATGCTACAGGATTATTATTGGGTAGTCTAGTCATTCTTTTTAGTCTTTCCTTTACTAACATTAATAATCGTTCTACCCAATTAATAAATGTTTCAGTTTTTTTGATATTTTTTTGGATTATAGGACCTCTTATTTTTGTTAAATTATTAGAGCCCACTATTATTGGTTATAATTTTTTGGGAGCAGCCATTCATTGTTTAATAGATTTCATCACTTGTTTTTTTGCTACCAAATTAGTCAAGACTTCTTCTTTGAAATATGTTTAGGAAAAAACAAAAAAATTATTATCAACTAGAACCGGAAGAGATTCTTTTGGATAAAATGGCAACAGAATCACCCGTAGGGGCAGATAGTTTTGAACACCTCGAGGCTGATATTGGGAAAAACCCAATTCTATTCTTTCGATTCATAATGCTTTTGATCATTGGATTATATACATTTTTAGCTTTCGACAACCAAGTTTTAAAATCCAATATTTTTGAGAGCTTAGCTATAAATAATGCTACTCGCTACAAGATAGTAAGCGCACCACGGGGTATTATCTATGATCGTTACGGCGTTAAAATGGCAGATAACGTTAAGTCCTACAGCTTAATGTTGATGCCAGCTGATTTACCTAAAGAAGAAGCTTTAAGACAAACTTCTTTTACAAACATCAATACTCTTTTTAATTTAGATAAAACAGAGAGTTGGTGGGATAGCAAAATTGTCAAAAGCAAAAGTATCGAGCCGATTATTTTAAAAAGCAATTTAAGCCAAGAAGAAATACAGAAATTCGAACCATCTTCAAACGATTTCCCTGGATTCAGTATTGTACCTAGTTGGTCTCGTCTTTATAGTGGCGGAGAAGCAGATGCCACTATTATGGGTTATGTAGGCAAAATCACCCCAAACGAGGTGGAGGAATACAGCCATTATCCACTGTCTGATTTGGTAGGGAAAATGGGTCTAGAAAAATATTATGAAAATGAATTACATGGAGTATCGGGGAAAGAATATTATCAAGTAGACGCTCGGCAAAAAACTCTTCAACCAATAGGCGAGAAGAAGCCTCAAAATGGTTCAGATTTAGTTTTAACAATAGACAGTGAGTTACAAACTTATTTCTACGGAGCCCTTAAGGAAGCTACCGATAATCTTGGTATTAAAAAAGGGGTAGGCATAGCCATGAATCCTTCAAATGGAGAAGTTTTGGCAATGGTAAGTTTGCCCAGTTTTGACAGCAATATTTTTAATCAAAGTGGTAATAGCGCTGCCGTAAATCAAATATTCCAAAATCCTAATCATCCTCTTTTTAATAGAGCTATTAGTGGCTTATATTCACCAGGTTCTACGATTAAACCTTTGATGGCTATGGCAGTACTAGGAGAAAAAATTATTGCCCCAGCAGATAATATTGTAGACAAGGGAAAGGTAGTTATTCCTAATCCTTATGATTCAACTAAAGAAAGTGTTTTCAGGGATTGGAAAGCCGATGGTCATGGATTAGTAAATCTAAGAAAAGCGCTAGCTGTTTCTTGCAATACCTATTTTTATATAGTTGGTGGAGGCTATGGGAGTATCGTTGGCTTAGGAAAGGATAGAATAAAAGAATATTGGCAAATGTTTAGATTGGATAAATTAACCGGGATAGATATCCCGGGAGAAACGAGCGGTGTTTTAGCTGATGAGGCCCTCCTTTCAAGAACTCGACCAAATGATCCTACTTGGCATCTTGGTGATACTTATAACATTAGTATTGGTCAGGGAGACTTACAAATTACTCCGCTTGAGCTATTGTCTTATATTTCTGCTATAGCTGAAAACGGTAGTTTTTGGCAACCACACTTAGTCAAAGAAATAAAAGATGGAGAAACTATCGTAAGCACTAAAAATGCCAAACAGTTAGCCCAAATAAATCTACCAACAGAATATTTCAAAATAGTACAAGAAGGAATGCGGATGGTAGTTACAGAAGGCTCGGCTCTTATGATTAACAATTTAGGGATTACGATTGCAGGTAAAACAGGTACTCCCCAGATTGCTAGTGGCAATAAAATTAATGCTATTTTTACAGCTTACGCTCCTTATGAAAATCCTCAAATAGCTATTTTAGTGCTTCTTGAAGAACCAGAAGAGGGCTCGGCCGTAGCCATACCTGTGGTAGGGAAAGTGATCGATTGGTGGAATCAGAATCGTTTGCTGAAAGGTATTTGACATTTACCTGGAATTTAGTACAATAAGGCGTAATAAATTTTGGGAATATATATCTTGATATATATTTTTTTATTGGTTTAATTAAACTACATGGCATTAGAACCATATTATGTAACAGATGAAGCGTACAAAAAGCTGAAAAGCGAGTACGAAGATTTAGTGAAGAATAAGCGTATCGAATTAGCTAAAAGAATCCAAGAAGCTAAAGAATTGGGTGATTTGTCAGAAAACGCAGAATATGAAGAGGCTCGTACTGCTCAATCTTTTTTAGAGGGAAGAATAGAAGAATTGGGGGATCTACTTAGGAGAGCTACCCCTATTCGAGCCCATCGATTAGATGTCATTACTGTAGGAGCGACGGTTGAGGTAGAGGATTTAGAGAAAAAAACCAAAAAGTCTTTTACCATAGTAGGGGTTGAAGAAGCCGATCCATTAGCCGGCAGAATTTCTAACGTTTCACCCTTGGGAAAAATTCTTTTAGGAAAAGGAGAAGGTTCAAGCGTAAAATTAAAAACTCCTAAAGGTGAAATCACTTATAAAATTTTGAAAATAAAATAAGAAAAAGACGGGGTTTAACCTCGTCTTTTTGGTTGAGCGGCAGGATTATTTATGATATACTCGAAAAGGATTAAATGCCAAAGTAATATTTGAAAATTCTAAATTAAACATATCGCATGCCACTAGACGATTTAAGACAAACTAGAATTAATAAGGCTCTTAGTTTGAGAGAGAAGGGAATAGATCCTTTTCCAGCTATTTCCCATAGACAGCTAAATTTGAGCGAAGTGCTAGAGCAATTCGCTGATTTAGAAAAGTCCGAGAAAAACATTATTACAGCTGGGCGTATTTTTTCTATTAGACCACATGGTAAATTAGTTTTCTTAGATTTAAAAGACGAAAAAGGTGAATTGCAACTTCTCTTGAAAGCTGATGAGATAGGGGAAGATAAATTGAAGTTTTGGTTAGATCATTTAGATATGGGCGATTACATTGAAATAGAAGGACCTGTTTTTATAACTAAAGCAGGAGAGAAAACAATTCTAGCTAAAAATGTAACCCTTCTGACTAAAGCCATTAGACCATTACCAACAGAATGGTATGGACTAAAAGATACTGAGACGCTTTTAAGAAAGCGTTATCTGGATTTGATAATGAATAAAGAGACTAAAGAATTGTTTTATAAAAAAACGCTTTTTTGGGATGCCATTAGAGATTTCTTAAAAGCACAAAAGTTTTTAGAAGTAGAGACACCCGTACTTGAAAGTATTCCAGGGGGAGCCGATGCTGAACCATTTTTAACTCATTATAATGCTCTAGATAAAGATTTTTATTTAAGGATTTCTTTAGAGCTAGCTCTTAAAAGACTAATAGTTGGAGGATTCGAAAAGGTATTTGAAATTGGTCGGGTGTTTAGGAACGAGGGAATAGATGCTCAGCATTTACAAGATTATACGCAAATGGAATTTTATTGGTCGTATGCTGATTACCATAAATTAATGGTCCTAACAGAAGAAATGTATAAATTTGTAGTACAAAAAGTAGCGGGTAGTTTAACTACTACTTATTTAGGTCAAACAATCGATTGGTCTAAACCCTGGCCTCAGATAGATTATTATGAATTATTTCAAGAAAAAACAGGTATAGATTTGAACACTTGTACAGAAGAAGATTTGTATAAAAAAGCTCAAGAGCTTAATCTTAAACCAGAGAAGAATTTGGGTAGGGGACGTTTAATAGATGTGATTTATAAAAAAGCTT
>JBAQYG010000041.1:0-36383 GCA_049299915.1 Minisyncoccia bacterium
AGTGGAACCTGCGTTTGTACTCCTAATTGTTCTGGTAAATCGTGTGGTAGCGATGGTTGCGGCGGATCTTGTGGAACATGCCCATCACCAACTTCTTGTACTTATGCGGGTTGCGCGGGTAGTTATAATACTTATTCTTGCAATGCAAGCGGTGGTTGCGATATTACCCAACTTGCTTGTAACAAATCTGCTGGCACTTCTTGCGGTACGCCAACCTATAGTAATTGTGGCGGGTGTATTTTAAATGGCGGATGTTCTGGCTATAAAATATGTGATTATACTACTTATTCTTGTAATGGTTCTGGATCTTGCGTTTCGGCAACTGATACAGGTGGTGGAGAGCTAACTTGTACGGCTACCAATGGTGCTCCTTGTGATACTACATATTCTGGCTGGGGATCCTGTAGCAGTGCAGTTTCATGCGGAGCATATCCTTGGAAGCATTATAGAACAGTTTATAGTTGGACCTGTAGTGGTGGGAGTTGTGTCCAGTCTGGTACATGTACTAATTGTGAAAATGAATGTTGTGGGCAAGAATAATTAGAAATAAAATATCTCACTTTAAATAGTGGGGTATTTTTGTTATTATATAGAGACGTGTTAAAAACCAATACGACTTATTAAAATTAAGGAGTAGTTTATTCTTTAAATGTAATGAATCTTGATAAATTCAAAGCAGTTCTGCTTCCGAAAGAAGAAATAGTGGGTATAGAAATTACTGATACTTGTGTTAAAGTATTGGGTTTTAGTGGCGATACCAGTAAAATTTGGGTTGATTTTAAAGTGGATTTACCAGTTGGAAGCGTTATCGGAGGTAATTTGATAAAACCAGAAATTTTAAATACTGTTCTAAAAAAGATTAGACACGATTATTTTAAAAAAAGGAAAGAAAAAGTTTATGCGATTCTTACCCTAAATACCAATCTTTTCTACACCAATGTTCTAAGTTTACCCAATGTGTCCTCGGAAAGAGAATTAAAAGAAGCGATAGAATTGAATACTAGCTTAGTTTCTCCGATAAAATTCGAGGATGCATATTTTGATTCTGAAGATTGGACTCAGCCAGGAGAAGCAAACAAAAGAATATTTATTACCTTAGTACCCAAAGCTAAAATTGATCCCTATCTTAAATGTTTTAGCGAAGATGGGTTTGAATTATTGGCCCTTGAATTTGGTTTGTTGAGTTTTAATCGATTAATCTGTACCTATACCGAACAGGGTAGTAATAATTTTCTGGTCTTGAACTTTAGGCCCGATGGACTGAATATGGCTATAGGATCTAAAGACGGTTCATTGCTTTTACCTACCTCTGAATCTTGGGATGATATGCTGAAAGATTTAGGAGCTAAAAGCATATCTATAGAAACCCTTAAAAAATATATAGGGTTAGAGGTGCCTAAATTGATCTCTTTTTTGGCGAGTCATTATAATCAGGCCATAGAAGGATTCCATGTGATAAGTAATAATCAGGTATTTAACGAACAAATTTCTCAATTCTTAATAAACGATTTTGCCTTTAAACCTCTTAGGTTAATTTTACCAACTAATTTATCAGCTAGAAATACTGATGATTATACTGTAATAGGTTCAGCTTTAAGAGGGCTTATCAGCCGTGAAAGCGATGCCATGGTGAGCCTTATGCCTATTGGAACAGAACAGAAATATAAAGAGACAAGAAATTATAATTACATATCATTTTGGGCCAAATCAATCAGTATCGTTATTGCATTTATGGTAGTTGTTTTTATTGGGGTAGATTTTGGTCTTTTTAAGCCTACCCTAAAAAATATAGAAAATAATAACCTGAATCTTACTATAAGTACTGATCAAAATCAGGAAGCAACTCTTCTAAAAAAAGAAGCAGCCGATTTCAATCAAACATTGGATTTAATGATAGGATTAAATCAGAAAAGATATAACTGGCAGCAGGTTTTAACTGATTTAAGCGTGGATCCACAAGTGATTATAGAAAGTATAAAGATGATAAATTTAGAAAGTGAAAAGAAAATTACAGCTACTTTTAAAACTACTAGTAGAGAGAAGGCAATTTCTTTTAAAGATAGCGTTAAACAAATGGCTATTGTAGGTAGTGTAGAAATGCCAGCTAAATTATTTACCGAAGAGCCAGACAAACAATCAGTCCATTTTGATTTGGTGATAGGATTGAAATAGAGAATAACGTAAATTAAAGTATTAAAAACGAAAAATAATTAATATGAAAGCTTTTCTGAAGCAAATAGTTAAAGTAGTAAAAAAAGATGACCCAGAATTAGCTAAGCTCATAGAGCAGGAGATTTTGAGACAAGAAAAAACAATAAATCTTATTCCTTCTGAAAATGTTGTTCCTCTTTCAATGCTTGGGGCAATTGCTACTCCCTTAATGAATAAATATTCTGAGGGCTATCCAGAAAAAAGATATTATCCAGGGAATGTTTATAATGATCAAATAGAACTATTGGCCCAGAAAAGAGCCAAGAAACTTTTTAATTTAAAAGACGATTGGGGAGTAAACGTCCAATCTTATTCTGGATCTCCGGCCAATATGGCAGTTTATTTTGGTCTTTTAAAACCAGGAGAGACAGTTATGGGCATGAACTTGGCTGCCGGGGGACATTTAACTCACGGTCATAAAGTGAATTTTTCTGGTAAGTTTTATAACTCGGTACAATACGGAGTGAATGAGAAAACTGGTTTAATTGATTATGATGCTCTAGAAAAATTAGCTATGAAATATAAACCAAGACTTATTATTTCTGGTTATACTGCTTATCCAAGAAAAATAGATTTTAAAAAAATAAATCAGATTGCTAAAAAAGTTGGTGCTTATCATTTAGCTGATATCTCTCATATAGCTGGATTAGTAGCTGCTGGTGTGCATCCGAGCCCTTTTAAAGATTCAGATGTGGTTATGATGACCACTCATAAAACCTTAAGAGGTCCTCGCGGGGCAGTAATTTTTGCTAAAGCAGAATTGATGGCACAGATAGACAAAGCAGTTTTTCCAGGTCTTCAAGGTGGCCCACACAATAATATTACTGCCGCAAAGGCCCTAGCTTTTTACTTAGATAAAAAACCTGGTTTTACGAGCTATTCTAAACAGATCATTAAAAATGCTAAAACTTTAGCAGACGAATTAAAGAAAAATGGCTTTACATTACTGACAGGGGGAACAGATAATCACCTGATGCTTATAGATCTTAGGCCATTAGGATTGGAAGGAAAAGAGGCAGAAAAGATTTTAGAAAATGCAGGTATTTTAGCTAACCGTAACTCTCTCCCAGCAGATTTAAAACCTTTTAATCCCTCAGGGATAAGGTTGGGAACACCAGCTATTACTTCAAGAGGTTTTAAAGAAAAAGAAATGAAGCAAATAGCTACGTGGTTTAAACAGCTTTTAATTGAAAAACAGAATCCTGGTAAGATCGAGAAAGAAGTAATTAGATTATGTAAAAAGTTTCCTTTACCATACTAATTAATGAAATTAACCTTTCACGGTGGAGTAAATGAAATTGGGGGGAATAAAATTCTAGTAGAAGACAAGGATACTAGAATATTTTTAGATTTCGGGAAAAGTTACAAGGAAGCGGGTAAATATTTCGAAGAATTCTTACAACCACGTGCTTATCATGGTATTCATGATTTTCTCTCTTTAGGATTAATTCCTAAAATGGAAGGTATTTACAGGGCCGATTTTCTTAATATTTTAAAAGAAGAAAATAATTTACCTTTTGTTATTCACAAAAATCCCTCAGTAGATGGGTTGCTTTTGTCTCATGGACATATGGATCATACAGCTGATATTTCTTTTTTGGATGAAAGAATTCCTGTTTATACTTCAGGAGAAACGAAATCGGTAGTAGAAGCCTTTTCGGTAGTAAGACCGGCTAATCTTGAAAATGAAATAGTAGGATTTAGAACAAGGGGATTAGGTCATAAAAATGCCACAATTAAACAAAGAGATATTAGGGCCGTAATGCCTGGTCACAGTTTTAAAATAAAAGACTTGGAGATTACTCCTTATGCCGTAGACCATTCTGTGCCTGGGGCAATGATGTTTTTAATTAAAACCAGTGCAGGTAATTTATTATATTCGGGCGATTTTAGACTCTATGGTGATAAGGAAGAATTAGTTCGAGAAAGTCTCAAAGAAATTGCCAAAGAAGGCGTAGATATTTTCTTATGCGAAGGCACAAGGATCAAATCTGAAACTAAAATAAGCGAGAAGGAAGTATACGAAGAGGCCTATGATTTGATAAAAAATGCGACTGGATTAGTAGCTACTGACTATTCTATAGCAGATATTAGCCGTTTCGCTACTTTAAAAAAATTAGCTACCCAAGTAAAGCGCAGTTTCGCTATACCAGCCAATAATTATTATTATCTTAATCATTTGAAGGAAAACCAACTCTTACCTTTTGATTTAGATAATGTTTTAATTTATCATCGTTTAAAAACCGTTTACAGTGATTGGGAAAAAGAACTATTAGAAAAAAATAAAGATATTTGTGTAGTAGGTCCAGAAGAGATAAGTAAAGCCCAAAATAGATATCTTTTAGGCTTAGGATTTTACCAGATTCAAGAATTGATAGATTTAAAACCAGAAAAAGGGAGCATGTTTTTTAGAGCTAGCACAGAACCCCATAGTGAAGAAATGGCTATTTCAGAAGAACGTTTTAATAATTGGATTCATTTGTTTGGTATGAGCGATCCAATCAGAGCTCACGCTTCTGGTCATATTTCTGGAATAGAATTAGCCGAAGTAATGAAGATAATAAAACCGAAATTAGTAATACCCATTCATACTGAATATCCAGAAGAATTCAATAAAATAGCTAAAAATGTTAAGCTGGTGGAGAAAGGGGTGGAATACGAATTCTAACTACTACAAAAGTTGAAGCATAAAATAAAAATACCAAGATTCTTATGATTCTCATTGATGGTAAACAAATTGCCCAAGACATAGAAAATGAAACTAGAGATAAACTAGTTCCATTCAGAAAGGTCCATAAAGGTATAATAATTAAGCTCGCAGTAGTGGTTTTAGGGGACGATCAGGCTACGGCCACATTTGTAAAAAAGAAGCAAGAAATGGCGCAGCGATTAGGAATTGGTTTTAAACTATGTCATTTATCAGAAACTATAACTAATCAGAAATTAAGGAGTTTTGTTAGTAATCTTGGGAAAACAGAATCTATAAAAGGAATTATAGTACAGCTACCATTGCCAGAGCATATTAACGCTCGCAGTATTCTCAATGCTATTCCAGAAAACAAGGACGTTGATTCCCTCTGCGAAAAAAACTTAGGTAAACTTTATAATGGTGCGAATATTATCTTACCACCAGTAACTTCCGCCTGTGCTCATATTTTAGAAAATTTAAAGGTAGAGTTAAGGGGCAAGAATATAGTCATAATGGGAAGAGGTAATTTAGTCGGAAAACCCACAACCGTTTGGGCAATCAATCAAGGAGCGACAGTTAGTATCCTCAATAGTAAAACGATAGATGCAGATTATTATTTAAAACAAGCGGACATTATTATCACTGGAGTGGGCGAACCAGATTTAATAACTGCCAAGAACGTTAAAAAAGATGTCATTATTCTAGACGCCTCTTACGCTTATAAAAACAATAAACCCTGCGGAGATTGTGATTTTTTAAGTTTAGAAAAAATAGATGGTTATCTTACCCCTGTACCCGGAGGGATAGGCCCCATAACAGTAGCCATGATTTATTCTAATTTGTTGAAATTAATAGAAAATAAAAGGTGATTTTGACAGAGAAGAGTCCTTAAGTTATATTACTAAGAGCAATTTAGCCAAAGTGATGAAATTGGTAAACATGCACGACTCAAAATCGTGTGCCTTACGGCCTGAGGGTTCGAGTCCCTCCTTTGGCACAAATGTTTCATATAAACAATCCCTGGCCTATATTATAGGAATTGCTATTGGTGATGGCAATTTATCTAATCCAAATAAAAGAGCCGTTAGACTGCGAGTATCTTGTGATGAAAAATATCCATTGATTATTCAAGAAATTATTCACGAAATTCATGTAGTATTACCAAAAAACAAGATTTCATTAATAAAAAGAAAGTCTCACTGTATAGATGTTAGCTGCTATAGTAACCAGTGGGAAGGTTTATTAGGTTGGCTGGCAAATGGTGGTCCGAAATCTCAACAGAATATTCGTGTTCCTCAATGGATTAAAAACAATTCCAAATATGCCAAGAAGTGTCTCAAGGGTCTCATAGAAACAGATGGATCCATATATTATGACAGAGGGTATTTAATGGTTAATTTTACCAATATTATTCCTCAAATTATTTTAGATTTTACAGATATGTTGGACATTTTGGGATATAACAACCATGTTTATCTAAGAAGGGATGGAAATAACAATAAAAAAGTAGTTAGAGTATCCTCTGATGCTCAAAAGTTAGTCAGATCCTTGGCAATTATAAGTAAAAATCCAGTTAAAAATTAGAGCATTAAAGGCTAATAGTTGTGATTTAGTATGAACTCGCCTGGGGCGAGTTTTTATGGTATAGTATAAAAGTAAATTTGTTTTTAAATGGCTAAAGTAGTAGCAATTTGTAATCAAAAAGGGGGAGTAGGGAAAACCACCTTAGCTATAAATTTGGGGGCTTATTTAAGTGTGCTTGGAAGAAAAGTTCTTTTAATAGATTTGGATCCTCAGGCAAATGCTTCCTCTGGTTTAGGCTTAATACCTGACGAACAAAAAAATACCAGTTATTCTTTATTATGGGATCCAGAGTCCTTAAGAAACTGTATTAAATCTACAGGGATGCTTAGCTATGATATAATTCCCTCTAATCAAGATTTAGCAGGTGCCCAGATAGAACTTTTAAACACAGAAAAAAGAGAAGGTCACCTAAAACCAATTTTAGAACCACTGCTTAATGAATACGACTATATTTTAATAGACTTACCGCCCTCTTTAAATATTACCAATCTTAATGGTCTTATAGCTTCTGATTATATTTTAATTCCTGCCCAAACCCAATATTATGCACTTGAAGGACTTGCTCAGATTAAGAGATCGCTGGATTTAATCAAAGAAAATCTTGGACACGATTTAGAAATAGTAGGTGTAGTTCTTATGATGTATGATAAGCGTAATAAACTAGATCAGATGGTGGCCAAAGATATTAGACGTAATTTCTCCGGATTTGTTTTCAATACCGAAATTCCTCGCCAAGTCCAGTTGGCTGAAGCTCCTAGTTTTGGAAAAACAATTTTTCAATATAGACCGCTTTCTGATGGTGCCCAAGCATTTAGACAATTAGCTCAGGAATTTATTTCTCGAATAGAGAATAATGTAATCTAATTCCCAATTTTTCATTTAAAATTTAGTTTTTAAAATATATAGAAATGGATGATTATTTGAATAGTATTCCCAATACTTCTGCTAATTCTGACGGTGGAGGATTGGGAAAAGGGTTACAATCCCTTATCCCTCCTAAAGTAACCCAGTCAGTACCAATTGATCCCCCTATAGCTCAATTTGTGCCACAAGTAGAGCAAAGCCCTACTCCTTCACCAATTTATTTAGAGGAAGACGTAGATCATAATGATAAAAACGATGTGGACTTTAATTCGGCCACTAATGTTTTTGATTTTAGTTTTATTAACAACCGTCCTATACAAGAAAATACTCCTTCCTCTGTTAATAATCTTTCCGTTGAACCAGATACCTCACGAGAAGAATTAAATCCAGTCCAAGAACTCAAAGTAGAAGATAGCAATATTTCTGAGAAAGAAAATCAAACGTTACCTTCTAAAACAGTTTTAGAGAACAAACAAGAAAATACTGATTTTAGTGATATAAGAGGAAGAATTTTTCAAATAGAAGTAAATAAAATAATTCCTAATACCCAACAACCACGTCAAGATTTTAATAACGAATCTTTGTGGGAATTGGCATCCTCCATTAAAGAGTATGGTATTTTAGAACCCTTAGTAGTGAGTCGTCATGAGGAAGAGACTAATAGTGGCACCACTGTTAGCTATCAATTAATTTCTGGAGAAAGAAGATTAAGAGCATCGAAATTACTTGGTCTTAAAACGGTACCCGTAATAATAAAGGAAAGTTTAGACGAAAAACTTAAGTTAGAACTTGCTCTTATCGAAAACATTCAGAGAGAAGATTTGAATTCAATTAGTAAGGCAAGGGCTTTCACTAAATTGATGAGTGAATTTGGCCTGTCTCAACAAGCAGTCGCTACTAAAATGGGTAAGAGTCGCGAATACGTGGCTAATATTTTACGCTTATTACAATTACCCTATGAAGCTCAGAAGGCCATGGAAGAAGGGAAGATTAATGAAGGTCATGCTAGGGCCATTCTTCTTCTACCTAATCCAGAGAAAAGACGAGCTCTTCTAGGTATCATTTTATCTAAAAATATTTCTGGCAGAGAAGCAGAAGAAATTGCTAAATCTTATTTGAGTCCAGAAATGCTTAGCCAGAAAACTAGAGGCAATAGAATGTCTGCTTCTATGGATACATCTGATTTACAGCTTAAAGAATTATTAGAAAATATATTTAAAACACGAGTTGATTTTAAGAAAAAAGGTGAACAGGGAGAAATAGCCATTAAGTTTTACAGTAAAGACGAATTAGAAGGAATTCTTAAAACACTTTTAAGAAACAATGAAGTAAGTCCATCGCAGCCATTAAATGATGCTATCATACCTGATAATAAAAGTGATTTACCAGAGTTTGGAACAGTGTAAGCTTGTGTTAAACATGGAGGTGGTTTGAAAATGAAGAGTCCATAACATAGTAAATGTTTTGCTAATGCCAGCCTCAATTAAAACCAAAGATAGTTTATATAAAGATTTAAAGAAAAATCTAAATTATTTAGCCGAAGAAGACTTGGTTTTTTTAGATAAAGTTTATAATTTTGCTGTTGATTCTCATGTGAATCAAGAGCGTAAAACGGGTGAAGCTTATATTTGTCATCCATTAAGAACAGCCTTAGAATTGGCCAATCTCAAAATGGATACAGCTACAATCGCTTCAGCTATTTTACATGACACTATAGAAGATACTGATGTAACTGAAGATATTCTGAGAAAACAATTTGGAGAGGAAATTGCCTTTTTAGTAAAAGGAGTAAGTAAAGTTGGTGGCCTTAAATATAAAAATGTTTCTGAAGAAGACAAGATGGTAGAGAATTTCAGAAACATGATTTTGGCTATGGCCCAAGACATTAGGGTAGTTATTATTAAACTAGCTGATAGATTAGATAACATGAAAACTCTTTGGGTGTTACCCAAAGAGAAGCAATTAAGAATAGCTAAAGAAACTCTAGATATATATGCCTCCATTGCTTATAGGTTGGGTATCGGAGTAATTGGAGCGGAATTAGAAGACCTGGCCTTTCCCTATGTCTTACCTCAAGAATATCGCTTGGTGCAACAGATGATAGGTAAAAAATACAAGGAGAAAGAAAGTTTTCTTTTAAAAACAGCTCCTAAATTAAAAAAATATTTAGAAGATAACGGAGTAAAACCACAACAAATTCAGTTTAGAGCCAAACATTTATTTAGTGTTTGGAGAAAATTGCGGAAAGAAGATATGGACATTAATAAGGTTTACGATTTGGTAGCTTTAAGAATTATCGTGGGGACTACGGAAGATTGCTATACGACTTTAGGACTTGTTCATCATCTTTGGAGACCATTACCAAACCGTTTTAAAGATTATATAGCCATTCCTAAACCAAATGGTTACAAAAGTATTCACACAACTGTGATAGCTGAAGAAGGACAAGTAATAGAGGTACAAATTAGAACAAATGTAATGCATCAAGAGGCTGAATATGGTATTACTGCGCATTGGTTTTACGATGAAGCCAAGAAAAAGAAAGCTTACAAAAAAGGTATAAAAACAGATTTCAAGGCTCTCTCTAAAATAGCCTGGGTATCTCAATTACAAAAATGGCAACAATCTTTTACTGATAGTTCTCAATTCTTAGAATCTATTAAAATAGATTTTTTCTCTGATCGAATATTTGCCCTAACACCCAAAGGGGATGTAATTGATATGCCCGAGGGTGCTACACCAGTCGATTTCGCTTATTGCATCCATAATGATGTCGGCAATTCTTGTATGGGAGCCAGGGTTAACAACAGCATGGTATCTTTAGACTATAAACTAAAATCAGGAGATGTGGTTGAGATTTTAACCAAGAGAGGTAAAAAGCCATCTTCTTCCTGGTTGGATTTTGTAAAAATGACTACTGTAAGAAAGAAAATTCAAGAAGAAATACGTAAGAACAATGACAGATAATTTCTATGAGAAATATAAAAAAGAGCCTTTAAGGCTCTTTTTCTTTAGTGTTTTTATATTTGCAGTTACGGTTGCTACATTTTATTACAGTATTACCGTTTTTTAAGTTATAGCTAGTTAGAGGATATCCACAATCAGGACATTTTTCTCCAGTAGGTTTGTAGTTGGAAATAAAATCACATTCGGGGTAACGAGAGCAGCCATAGAAAGATTTTCCCTTCTTACTGCGACGCACAACCACTTCTCCTATTTGGCATTTAGGACATTTAATATTGAGTTGATTTTCTTTAAGGGTCTTAGCATTTTTACACTTGGGGAAATTAGAGCAAGCTAAAAACTTACCAAAACGGCCAGTGCGAATAATCATAGGTGAGCCACATTTTTCACATATCTCATCTGTTTTTTCAGTGGTATCAATCTTAATTACAGTTTCATATTTACTATCTAAGTTCTCTTTAAATGGTAGATAAAAATCTCTGATTACTTTAACCCAATTAGTTTTAGCTTCAGCAATATCATCGAAGCTATTTTCAATTTTAGCAGTAAAATTGAAATCTACAATTTGAGGAAAATTGGTTTCCAGCATTTCACATACTTGAACTCCTAAAGGAGTAGGAGAAAAAGCGCGATTATCTTTTTCCATGTAATAACGATTTTCGAGAGTGGAAATAATAGGAGCGTAAGTAGAAGGGCGACCGATGCCGTATTCTTCCAGAGCCTTAATCAGAGAAGCTTCGTTATATCTTGGGGGAGGCTCAGTTTGGTGTTCGCTTACGTCTATTTTTTTGACATCAAGATTAAGACCTTCTTTAAAAAGTTTTTCCCAATCAAGTGGTAGAAGATTGCTATCTTCGCTATCATTAGAATTTTCTATTTTTAAATAACCATCAAAATCTAAATGTTTTAAGGTACTATTAAAAACAAAAGTATTTGTGTTTGTAACAGTAGTTTCTAAAGAGAGATTGGTATAACTGGCATCAGGCATCTGGGACATAATGAATCTATTCCAAACCAAGGAATAAAGTTTGAACTGATCAGGAGTAAGAGAGTTTTTTAATTCTAAAGGTGTAAGGGTTGGATTAGTGGGGCGAATAGCCTCGTGTGCTTCTTGAGCCAACTTAGCTTTATTTTTATAGAATCTTCCTTTGGGAGTTACATATCTATCACCATAAGTTTTAGTTATATATTCTTGGGCCAAATTTATAGCTAATTCAGAGATATTCAATGAATCAGTACGCATATAAGTAATAAGCCCGGTGAGCTTTCCACCCAGAGAAATTCCTTCATATAATTCTTGGGCAATACTCATGGTTTTTTTAGCAGAAAAATGAAGCTTATTCCAAGATCCTTGCTGTAAGGTGGATGTAGTAAAGGGGGGATAGGGACGCCTCACTGTTTGAGAGATTTTCAGATTACTAATTTTAGCCAAACCTGTTTTAATTTCATCTCCAGCAGTGTTGGCTTCCAATAAACTTTTAAAAGTGTCTCTTGTAATTTTTGTATTGTTAATTTTAGAGAGCTCTCCTTGATAGGTATAGTTTTTCTTTACTGTAAAATCACCATTAATTAACCAATATGGTTTTATGATAAAGGCCTTGATTTCTCTTTCTCTATCAACAATAATTTTTAAAGCGGCCGATTGGACTCTTCCAGCCGAAAGGCCTTTCATTATCTTTTTCCAGAGAAATGGGGAAAGATTGTAACCAACTAAACGATCAAGAACTCTTCGCGCTTGTTGGGCATCTACTAAATTAAGATCTATAGTTCGAGGTGAAATTAGGGCCGCTTCTATAGCTGAGGCAGTAATTTCATGGAAAGTAATTCTTTCTATGGTAGGGTTTAGTTTTTTAACAGTAGGATCATTGTCTAAGATATATTTAATATGCCAAGCAATTGCTTCTCCCTCACGATCTTCATCAGTAGCGAGAATAATACGTGGAGATTTAGCAGCTAATTTTTTTAATTCGGTAACAGTTTTTTTAGCTTTAACGGGAATAATATAGAGAGGATTAAAATCATGTTCGATATCTACCCCTAATTTACTCTTAGGTAAATCTCTCACATGTCCCTTGGAAGCTATAACAGTAAATCCTTTCTTTTGATTGCTTAAAAAAGACTCTATTGTTTTGGCCTTAGTGGGAGACTCTACTATAATTAAGGTTTTAATCATAAAAAATTATGTTTTGTTCAAAGCGAAATAGCCACTACCTTTATTGATTATTAATCCTTTTAGCTCTAAAAGAGTGGTAACTCCTAGAACCGAATCTGGCCTTAGTTTAGCCAGAGCAGCTATTTTGTCAACATGGATGGAGCCATTAGCTTTTAAAATATCAATTATGACAGCCTCTTCTAAAGAAAGGTTTACCGGAGAATATTTGTTAGGGGAAGAATCTCTGATGTTAAAAGACTCTAAGACATCTTCAGCTTTTGAAATTAATACAGCTCCCTTACTTATTAAATCATTAGTACCCTCTGTATTATGATTAAAGACTGGACCAGGAATAGCTAAGACATCTCTATTCTGATCAATGGCATATTTAGTAGTTATAAGGGAACCACTTTTAAAAGGCGCTTCTATAACTAGAACTGCCCGACTTAAACCGCTAATAATTCTATTACGAAGAGGGAAGTGTTGAGCTAGAGGCGGAGCTTCTAGGGGCAATTCAGATACGAGGGTTCCTTTAATTCCAATTTTATTTGCTAGATAAATATTGGTACGAGGAGCTATATTATTTAAGCCCGAACCAAGAACAGCGATAGTATTTCCATTATTATTAAGGGCTTCCTGATGAGCACAAGCATCTGTACCCAAAGCTAGACCACTGATTATATTTAGTTTATTTTGAGCAAGCAGTGGCATAAATTTTTTAATGATAGTCTCTCCATATCTGGATAATTTTCTAGTACCTACTATAGCTAAATTTAGAGTATTTTCTTTTGGCAGAGGATTTCCTTTTAAATAGATTCCTAGTGGAGCAAAAGGAATTTCTTTTAAATAATTAGGATATTCATTATCTTCTTGGGTAATCAAACGTATACCCAGAGTAATTAATCGATCATATTCTTTATCAATATTAAAAGAAACTTTGGTTTTTTCAATATCGTCATCTTTAAGAAGTTCTCCTAAATTAGCCCAACAATCATTCAAAGATAAATGATCTTTGGATATCCAGGATAATAATTTTAATTGTCTTTCCCCAAGAATTATATTTAAAGCATTTAGTAACGGAGCGGTTACCATAGGTTGATAAAAAAGATAATAACAATTATAATGAACCTAACATCTAGATTATTATAACTTAGGAAAGGATTAAAACCCAATTTCATGGCAGATAGCTACAAGAAAAAAATAACCACCCTGATTACTATTAGTTCTATTCTAGTAGTAGTTTCAATTATAGCGATTATTTTTTTGTCTAAAGATATGGCTAAAGTAGCAGGAAGAGTAGAAAATATTAGAACTCAGGCTCTCATCAATCAAGCCTTTCTCAAATCTTATAATGCCCTAACAGAACAAAAAAAGAATTTGATTATTGATAGCGGTATTTTACAAGGAATGTTGCCGACTCCAGACGATTTAATAACCGTGCAAGACCGTATTCAAAACTTAGGCAGATCGCTTCAAGTGTCGGCCACTATTAATTTCGAGATTCTGAATGCAGCTTCTGGTAATGAACCAGCCAACCAAAGCTTTAGATTAAATCTAACCGGTACTCTGGCCAATATTCGTCTTTTCTTACAAGGATTGAATGATCTTCCTTATTTTATTAAATTTGATTCTTTCAATATAGACAAGCAAGGAGAAATTTCTTTTCAGCCAGTAGTAACTAATAAAAGTGGTACACCAGTGGCAACTATTCCACCCACTGTTCTATATATTATGAATGCTAATGGTAAGATCTATGTGAATGACCAATATGAAAAATAATTTTCTAACCAAAATACCTAAAGCTGATTTAAAGTATATAATAGCCTCCCTAGTTCTGATAATTTTTCTGATGGTTATTGTGGGCTATGGATTATTTTTCTTAGCAGATAAAGCAAGCCAGGTAGCTGGTTTTCCGAAAAAAAATATACCAGTAGATAATACACGATTCGATGTTACCAAGCTTGAACAGTTTAAAAAAGACTTCTCACCCTTTGGAAAATAGTTAGTCTGGAAATTTCTTTTTAAATCTGTTATATTAACCGTCTCAAGGGCATATAGCTCAGTTGGTTAGAGCGCGTCACTGATAATGACGAGGTCCTAGGTCCGAGTCCTAGTATGCCCACCACGGATAGGAAAGTTTTAAATCAAGAATTACATACAAAGCTTGGTTATTGATAATGCTAATACTTGCTCATAGTACTGTCGGATTGCTTATAGGAACAGCGGTTCAAAACCCTGTTCTTTCTTTTTTCTTGGCATGGTTCTCTCATTATGTTTTAGATTTTATTCCGCATAGCGATACAGGATACTTTAAAAATTTAGAGAAAAATTGGTTGAAAAACAAAAAAGTTGTAACCTGGGTATTTGTAGATGCTCTTTTAAGTGTTATCCTATTTTACTTAGTAATTCTAAAAACTGGTTTTACTTTTAGTATATTAGCTGGTTATCTGGGCAGCCTCGGGCCCGATATTTTAGATAATAGTCCTTTTTGGAGTAGGGCATTACATAGAATTCCTTTCATTCAATGGGAGCATAAACACATTCACAATCGTTTTCATCACACGGCGAAAGGGGATAAGGCCTTTATCTTTTTAGTTCTAATATCTTATATAATTAATATTGGTTTAATTGTTTATTTACTTAGATAATTTTGTTTGCTAGATTAAGAAGACTATGATAATTTGAAATAATCTGGGCCGTTAGCTTAGCTGGTAGAGCGCCACATTTGCAATGTGGAGGTCAGCAGTTCGAATCTGCTACGGTCCACCAATCCAAAACCAATCTTAACAGATTGGTTTTAACTTTTTAAAATAAAAATAGGACTTAAACTAGATACCCACTTGCAACGAAATTTTAGCTTGTTATAATAAAAGGGTAAGTAATCTATATAAAAACAAAGGTCGTAAAATAATTGTAAATATAAATTTAATTTAATAAAATTTTATGTACACAGTGTATTCATGGTTAGATCTAACCACGGCAGCCCTTAAGGGATTATGGGTGGGCTTTCTTAATTTTGTACCATCACTTTTAGGTTCCTTAGTAGTATTTCTTATAGGTCTTTTTGTCGCCAATAATATTGCTCTTCTAGTAGAGAAGATAATTGATTTATTAAAAGTCGATAGAATCTTGGAGAAAACTAGCATTAAAGCTTTTTGTCAAAAAGCTGGTATTAGACTTGATGCAGGTTTTTTTGTTGGTCAAATAACAAGATGGCTTTTAATTTTAGCCTTCTTAATTCCTACGGCTAATATTTTGAAATTAACTTCAGTAGCTGATTTCTTATCCAATAAAATTATTGGCATATTACCAGCTGTAATAGGAGCGGTATTAATAATGTTACTAGCAATTCTGTTTAGTGATTTTGCTTATCGTTCGACAGTAGCCTCTATTAAGGGTAGCGGAATTCAGGCAGCTAAGATGCTTGGATCCGTTGCAAGATGGGCTATTATTATTTTTGCCGTAATGACTGTTTTGCCGATCTTAAGTGTACCTACTAACGTAATCAATATTGTCTTGATAGGAGTTGTTTCTATGTTCTCCTTGGCAGGAGGGTTAGCTTTCGGCTTAGGAGGGAGAGAAATGGCCTCGGAATTACTGAAGAAATTCAGAAATGAAATAGAAGATAACTAAATATACTGGAGATAGAAAAAGGGGGCTTTCAAGGCTCCCTTTTTCTATACCCTGACTAGCTAAATCTATTCTTGACAAATATTTCTTTTTTGTATATATTGGTACCAATAAGTTATGGTATACATAGTTAATTTCAAGTCATCCTTGTAAGCGGTTAAGAGCTAATTTTAAGCTCACTTCTAAATACCGCTCGGCGGTGTTTTTTTGTGCCCATTCAGAAATCCGGAACCATAACGAGAACCTTTAAAATTAAATACCAATCTTAAGCTCAACGCGGGTTTTGCTTAAGATGGAAAGAAAATAAGAGTAAGTGGTGGATGCCTTGGCACCAAAAGGCGATGAAGGACGTAGTGTAGCTGCGATATGCTTCGGGGAGGCGCTTAACAGCCTTTGATCCGGAGATCTCCTAATGGGGTAACCCAATATAGTAAACCTATATTATCTGCATTTATGCAGAAGCATACCTGGGGAAGCAAAACATTTTAGTACCCAGAGGAAAAGAAACTAATTTTTTAACTACTAAACCTATCGATTAGAATTTATTTTAATCGATAGCTATTAGTGGTTATCTATTCCCTGATTAGCGGCGAGTGAAAGGGGAGGAGTCTAAACTTGTTTTCAATAATTTATTATTGAGAATTAGGGTTAAAAGAGTAACACCTTTCTACCGCAAGGTAGAAGAAGTTTTTATCATAATGATTTTGTTAGCAGAATTCTGCTGGAAAGCAAGACCATAGAGGGTGAAAGTCCCGTACGCAAAAACTTTATCATGACTTCAGTGTGTTATTTCTTGAGTAGTCAGGCGACTGAAAGCGTCTGATGAATTCAGGTGAACTACAATCTTAACGGCGCAAGTCGTTAAGTCACCTAAGACTAAATACTTTTGGCGACCGATAGTGAACAAGTACCGTGAGGGAAAGGTGAAAAGCAGCCCGGTGAGGGCGATGAAATAGTAACTGAAACCACTTTACTTACAAGGAGCCGGAGCTCCGCTATATGCGGGGTCACGGCGTGCCTATTGAAGAATGAGCCAACGAGTTTGCATTTGTTATTTTGTTTAATCCCGTTCTGCGGGAGGAGGCATAGGGAAACCGAGTCTTAATAGGGCGTTTTCACTTTTTTATTCTGACTGATATTTATATCAGGAAGGATAAAAGAGATGAAGGATAATAAGTGCAAGACCCGAAGCCAGGCGAGCTTACCATGAATAGGGTGAACTTTGAGCAAAATCAGAGGGAGGCCCGAACCCGTTAGCCGTGCAAAACTATGGGAGGATTTGTGGTAAGAAGCGAAAAACTAATCGAGCTTGGTAATAGCTGGTTCTCTCCGAAATAGTTCTACGACTAGCGGTTTGTTATCCCAATGGGGGTAGAGCACTAGCTGGTGTGTAATGGGCGAAAGCTCGGCACACCATTTAAACTCCGAATACTATTGGGTCACGCAAACTAGTCAGACTGTGGGGGCTAAGCTCCATGGTCAAAAGGCAAAGAATCCAGACCGCAGTCTAAGGTCCCAAAATTTTAGCTAAGTGCAGTCTAAGGTAGTAATTTCCCGAAGACAGTTAGGAGGTTGGCTCAGAGGTAGCCATCCTTTAAAGAGTGTGTAACAACTCACTATCATATCCATTTATGGACTGGGAAATTGCGCCGAAAACGTACAGGGCTCAAGCTAAGTACCGAAGACGCGGATATTGAAAATTTATTTTTTCAGTATGGTAGGAGAGCATTTCTTAAGCAGTGAAGGTTGACTCGTGAGAGCAGCTGGAGCTTAAGGAAGTGAAAATGTTGGCACAAGTAACCGCAAGTCAGATGCGAAATCTGACCACCGTAAATTCAAGGTTTCCTGGGCAATGTTAATCATCCCAGGGTTAGGCGTACCTAAGGCGATGGTGAAAACCGAAGCCGATGGACAACTGGTTAATATTCCAGTCCTTAATTAATACACGATGGGGGGACGGAGGAAAAAAGATTGAGTGTCTTAATGGTTTGACATTGGGGGCAAGAGAGGTGCAAAGCAGGAAAATCCACTTTGCTATCTTTAATGATAACTTCGTTTGCAGTCAGAAGGTCGGATTTTGTCCGGCTAACTCAATCGTAGAGCCTTCCGAGAAAAACCTCTAAGTCTTATCGCAAGATAAGAAAATATTAATTAAATCGTACCGAAAACCGACACAGGTGAATGGGGCGAGTAGCCCAAGGTGAACAAGTGATTTCTCGTTAAGGAACTCGGCAAAACAGCAGACGTAACTTAGGAATATGTCTTTCCTTATCGTAAGATTAAGGGCGCAGTTAAAGATATCAAGCGACTGTTTAACAAAAACACAGGTCCCTGCTAAGTCGTAAGACTATGTATAGGGGCTGATACCTGTCCGATGCCAGAAGGTTAAGAATGCCGGTTAGCTAACGCAAGTTGGTGAAGCTGAGTGTTTTAAGCCCTGGTCAATGACAGCGGTAACTATAACCGTTCTAAGGTAGCGAAGTTCCTTGTCGGGTAAGTTCCGACGCGCATGAAAGGTAAAACGACTTGATAACTGTCTCAACGAGAAGCTTGGTGAAAATGCGAGTCCTGTGAAGACGCAGGGTACCCGCGGCAAGACGAAAAGACCCCGGAAGCTTTACTGTAACTTGGTATTGACTTTAGGGTTTCGATACGTAGCGTAGTGGGCAGGATTTGAGGCCTGGATTTTGGTTCAGGCTGATCCGACAATGAAACACCCATTTTTGAAACTTTAAATTCTAACCTTGGCGATTAAACGTCGAGGGACAGTGCCTGGCGGGCAGTTTTTGTGGGGCGCAATCCTCCTAAAAAGTAACGGAGGAATTTAAAGGTTAGCTATCTCGCGATGGAAACGCGAGAGATAGTATAAAGGCAAAAGCTAGCTCTACGGCAAGGAAGATGTTCCGCGCCGTTGCGAAAGCACAACTTAGTGACCCGATGGTTCTATGTAGTAGGGCCAGAGACACTAGACAAAAGTTACTCCGGGGATAACAGGCTGGTGGAGTCCGAAAGTTCATATCGACGACTCCGCTCGGCACCTCGATGTCGGCTCACCCTATCCTGGGGCTGGAGTAGGTCCCAATGGTCCGGCTGTTCGCCGGTTAAAAGGGTACGCGAGCTGGGTTCAGACCGTCGTGAGACAGGTCAGTCTCTATCTGCCGTGGGCGTTGATACTTGAGGGGAGTTGGTGATAGTACGAGAGGACCTCACTGAACGGACCTCTGGTCTACCGGTTGTTCCACCAGGAGCACTGCCGGGTAGCTATGTTCGGAAGGGATAAGCGCTGAAAGCATCTAAGCACGAAGCCCACCCCAAGATTAGGTATCGTTATAGATTCGTGGGAGATGACCACGTTAATAGGCTTTAGGTGTAAGATCCGTAAGGATTTGAGCCGAGAAGTACTAATTAATCGATTCTTTCCATCTTTAGCAAGATCCGACAAAACGGTCTTGGTTTTGGTAATTTATATATATTTAAATAATTAAAAAGCAATGTTCTGGTGATAATAGCTTCTTAGGCTCCACCCGATCCCATTCCGAACTCGGTAGTGAAAATGAGAAGCGCCGATGATACTATTAGGGAAAGTAGGTATCGCCAGAACATTGCTTTTTAAATTAATTCAAAAAACACTCTTATCAGTGTTTTTTTGTTTGCTTGACAGCGAGAAATAAGGTAAAATTAATTTAATATAGTGAAAATAAATTTAAAGATATGCATATAAATAAATGGAAGGTTATAGTAATTATTATTGGATTGATAATTGTTTTCAGTGTATTAATTTATTCACTAACGATTACATCGAACACTATTTCAATTCGATCTAGTGATAACTCTTTAGCCAGAGAGTGTGCGCAATTATTAGAAACCGTTAATTTTAAGGGAAGCCTTACTTCATCTACTGAGAAAATTTGTAAAATCACTTCAGGTATTTTAAATAAGAAAATACAAGAGGTACAGCCAAATGAATCTATTAAACCAGGTGACCGTATAATACTTTCTGTGAATCTTCCTAATATTATGGCAAAGCCTCAAAATATTTTTACACAGGAAGAAATAGAAAAACCGAAAGACGATACTTATGCATTGTGTTTTGTGACATACCCCAATCTTATACAAACCCAGTATATTGGAGCTGAAAAGGTAAAGGCTTTTTACCAGAATGATTTTTGGCAGATGGTTTCCAATAAAACTTTAGAAATATCAAATAGAGGAGACAACTATATTTGTACCAAACCTCTTAGTATTGAAGCCTATTCAAAAATTTCTTTTCTTCTGACAATTCCTCCAGAAAAACTTTTGAAGTTAGGAGATGCTAATGCAAGAAGTTATGGCGTAAAAATAGTTTTAATACCTCAAACAAATGCAGATCTCTCAGAATCACTGAAAAATATATCTTTGAATATTTTTGATAATGATACTGATGGAATAACACCGATTTATCTGTACTTGAAACCGATATCATTTCAATAAAATATAATACAAATTTATGAAAAAAGTTTTATTTTATTTTTCGCTTCTTATTATTTCGTTAGTATTCATATTTGCTCAATCTGATATAGCATCGGCAGATTGCGGAGAAGTAGCTGTTGGTTCCTGTGACGGTGGGGCCTGTATTCAAGGAACAGCCGCTTGTACGTGTGATGAAGTTGCTAGTCCTACTTGTTTATTCGAGGTATCTACATGCATAGCAAATTGTAAAAATCCTACAGAATGTGATGCGTGTGGAAGTCAAGCCGATTGCCCCATAGTACCCATGAATATAATTTGTCCTTCCAGAGGTTGTACCAGCGATTGTGGATGTGGGTGTGTAACAGAAAAAGCTTGTACAGTAGCATATTGCGATAAACCTGGGGTTGAATGGTTTTGTATTAAAGAAACCCAATATATTCCTATCATAGATACGTGCCCTGATAAGCAATGTATAGGTCCAGCTGATTGCGGTGGTGGCGGTGGTGGCGGTGACGATTGTATCCCTAATTGTAGAGATAAAAAGTGTGGTGTCCAAGATGCAAAATGTGGGGAGCTATGTGGGTCAGCATTTGATACTGGTTGCTCTACTTTATCTGCTATATGCGTTGATAAAACTTCGGCCACAGCAACTGTTATAGTTCCTAGCAATATTATTCCAGTCAGATACAATTGGTATAAATTAAATGCAACAGGAAGCCAATGGATTAATGTGTATACGGAAGAATGTCAGAGAGGAATTTGCAAAAAAAGTTATACATATGCACTCCCAGAAAATAAAGCAACGCTATCTTTTTCAGTAGAGGGTAGTGTCGGTGGCGATAGTAGGGTTTTTACCGGACAATCCAATTCGTTATTAATAGATTGCAATAATGTTTGTGTAAATGGAGCTATCAAGAATTGTACTAATAGCAGCAATTGTCCCGGACAACAAATTTGTGCAAATAGCACCTGGGGAACATGCACAGACATTCCTAATGATGGTTGTCCGACAGGGGGTGGTTGTGTAAATGGTTCTTCCCAAGGGTGCGTTACTATCGATAATTGTCCTGGAAACCAAACTTGTGTTAATAATGTTTGGAATTCATGTATAGATGTTCCTAATGATAATTGTCCTGCAGTAAGTGTTTGTACAATCGATTCAGCCTCAGTAACCCCTGCACCTCCCAAGATTATATATTTAGGCGGTAAATTTAAAGTGACTTGGCAAACCTCTAATTGCTCTACTTGTACTATTACATGTAATACTCTTGATAAATGCGGAGTAAATGGTTTGGTTCAGCCGGTAGGAGATTCGGGTGAAATAGAGGTAAAACCCACGTCTTCAGGATATTATGCCTATAAAATTACTTGCGATGGAGGAGCTGGAGGAGCAAGCTCTATAGTTTTGCCCTCTACTGATGTTTGGGATGGAGTATCGCCAACGCTTAAAACCAACGTTGGTGCCTATCGAGTTAGACGGCCATTTATCTTCGAAACACCGGCTTTTCTTAAACTTCTTATTGATAAATTGTTTTAAATAGCAATAATAAAAAGAACCCTTTAAAGGTTCTTTTTGGTAAGCTAATATTTCAAATTCAACAGAGATATGCTATACTTTGAAGGTCAAAAGAATTAGTTTGTGAGTATTTTAATATATGGATTTTTTAGCCCCGCTACTACGAAATAATAGAGCCTTGTTTTTGGCTTACGATCATGGATTCGAACACGGAGCCGATGATTTTGATGCCAAAAATTATGACCCTACTTATATTTTAGATTTAGCAGTTAAAGGACATTTTACGGGTATTATTTTGCAAAAAGGGTTAGCAGAAAAGTATTATCATAATAGTCCATACGAAGAACAGATACCTCTTATAGTTAAGCTCAATGGGAAAACGGATATAGTGAAAACCGTGGAGCCATATTCTCCCCAAAATTGTTCAGTAAAATATGCTAAATCATTAGGAGCTAAAGCGGTGGGGTACACTATTTATTTAGGAAGTGAGTTTGAAACAGAAATGCTGGAAACATTTGGACAAATTCAAGAAGAGGCCCATAATCTGAATATAGGAGCCATTGCTTGGATTTATCCTCGAGGGAAGAATGTTCTTTTACCCGAAAGCCCAGATATGATAAAATATGCCGCCCGATTGGGATTAGAATTAGGAGCAGATATGGTTAAGCTCAAGTATAGTGGAGACAAAGAAAGTTTCTCGCAGGTAGTGAAAATGGCTGGGAAAACAAAAATAGTTTTATCTGGAGGGAGGAAAGAAACTAGTGCTACATTTTTAAGAACGGTTAAAGAAGTAATGAAAGCAGGGGCCACTGGGGCAGCCGTAGGACGTAATGTGTGGCAAAATGAAAAACCCTTAGAGATGGCAGAGGAGTTAAATAAAATAATTTTTAATTAAAAGAATAAAATAATTTAGTTTTATGACAAAGACTGATAAACAAATAAAAGAAATATTAGCTCTTACAGTGGAAGCAAGAACTGTTACGGGTAAAAAAACTAGCGAATTAAGAGCTAAAGGAATTTTGCCAGCCGTAGTTTATGGTCCCGATCTTAAGCCCATAGATATTCAATTGAGCAAAAAAGATTTTGTTCATACTTATGATAAGGCAGGGGATAGTGGACTCATAGAATTAATTTTAGGAGACAAGAAAATTAACGTGTTAGTACACGATGTTTCTCATACTGGCTCAGATTCTCAAGAACCTATCCATGTTGATTTTTACCAAGTCAATTTAACTAAAGCAGTCACCGCAGAAGTTCCCCTGGTTTTTGTCGGAGAATCCCAAGCTGTTAAAGATGGCGGAATCCTGGTTAAGTCTATGGAAGAGATAGAAGTAGAAGCTTTGCCCAAGGACTTGCCTCACGAAATAACAGTAGATATTTCTATTCTACAGGCTTTTGATAGCACTATTTATGTTAAAGATTTAATAGTACCAGCAGAAGTAAAAATTACTGTTCATGGAGATAATCCAGTTATAACAGTTTCAGCTCCTATAACAGATGAAGAATTAAAAGCCATGGAGGAAGAAAATAAAGTAAATGTATCTGAAATAAAGACTGAGAAGGAGGAAGAAGTGGCTAAGGAGCCCGTAACAGAAGAGGCAACAGCGGAAGAAAAAAAGGTAACCGATAATAAATAAAAATGTTTTCTTTGTTTCACATAGATCAAAAGAAAAATCCAAGTATTTTGCCTGTTCATTATTTAAACCTCAAAGAAATGCCAGCCAAAATGATTCCTACAAAAGGGATGTTTTTGGCTGCCAAAGGTATATTAAGAGTGGCTTTGGCTACAATACTTCTTATATCTGCCTTTACAGTTCAAACTAGCCATCAGGCAATAGCTCCTATTTATTTTGGTTTTGATGCTGCTCAAGCTATTAATGAAGCAGATAGGAAGGCGTTGGAGGATGAACTGGCTGCCATCAATAAGCAAATAGATGAATATCAGGTAGAGCTTACTAAAACTCAGGGAGAAAAGGATACTTTAAAAAATAAAATTACTCAGCTTAAGACTCAAGCAAACAAATTAACAGCGCAAATTAAAGCTACCAATCTAGAACTAAATCGTCTTGACGATAGAATCGATGATACAGTTAATTCTATTGGAGAGACTCAAGCAGAACTAGAATCTAACAAGCAAAGTTTGGGCGATCTCATAGAGGTCTACTATGAGAATAGTCGCAAATCAATGATTGAAATCCTTTTAGCCAATGATCAGATATCCGATTATTTTATATCCATTAATGCGCTAAGTGCTTTGCAAGATAGAATTCAAGATAAAATCGGAGTAGTGACAGATCTTAAGGTAACTCTTGAAAAACAACAAGAAGTTTTAGAACAGGATCAAGACGAAACTCAGGGTTTATTACAAATTCAATTAGCCCAGAAACAACAATTAGAAGGAACTAAAAGCGAACAAGAGAATTTGTTAAAAGTTACCCAGAATAAAGAAACTTCTTACCAAAAGCTTCTAGCCGAAAAAAGAGCTCGAGCTGCCGAAATTAAAAGTAGAATTTATGATTTGCTCGGTGTTAAAAGCCAAGTAAATTTCGGTGAGGCCCTAGTGATGGCAACCAATATTTCGTCTCAAATATCAATCAGACCGGCATTCCTTTTAGCTGTTTTAACTCAAGAATCTAATTTAGGAAAAAATGTTGGTACTTGTAATCGTCCAGGGGATCCTCCCTCTAAAAGTTGGCAAGTGCAAATGAAACCATCTAGAGATCAGGTACCTTTTGCAGAAATCACTAAAAGTTTAGGTCTAGATCCTAATACTACACCCATTTCTTGTGCTATCAATGACCCTGCTCATGGTTTGGTGGCCGGTAAGAATAGCTGGGGCGGAGCCATGGGACCAGCTCAATTCATTCCTTCTACTTGGATGGGCTATCTAAGTAAAATCCAAGCAGCGGTTGGCCATTATCCTAATCCATGGGATATACGAGATGCTATGACAGCTGCCGCCATAAAACTTTCTACCGATGGAGCGAGTGCCAAAACAACTAGTGCAGAATGCTCTGCAGCTAAGCGTTATTTCGGAGGTAATTACCAGTTTTATTGCGATAGCGTTTTAAGAATAGCCACTGGCTACGAACAAGATATAGCGGCGATCAATAATGCTAAATAAGGATAAAGTTGCAAAGAGGGTCGCTTTATGTTACTATAACCCGCGTAATTAATAATATCTAATTCATTATTTCCTAGTTTTATGAATTCTTGCTACTTTTGCAGCCAAAACATAGAAAAAATAGATTATCAGGATGCTGAAACTTTAAAGAAGTTTATTTCTTTTCAATTCAAAATTCAGCCTTCAAAAAAGACAAAACTCTGTGCTAAGCACCAACGCCAGCTCTCAAAAGCTATAAAAAGAGCTCGCGTCTTAGGGCTTTTACCTTTTACAGGTATCTAAAAATACATACATCTAGAAAGCTCCCCTCAAAGGGAGTTTTTTTGTTTTAAAATTTTTATGATATACTAATCTGGAGTTAATAAAATAATTTAGATAGTAACGAAAGCATGTCTAAAAACAAGAGTAAATCCAGTAAGAAAAACGTTAATTCCAATTTCTCTTTACCCTCTCTACCACACTTAGATTTAGGAGAAAATACTAAAATAGCCATTTTGGCCATCTTTTTATTGGTGTTCAGTTTAATCTTAATTTTGGGTCGCTTTGATTCAGCCGGAGCTGTGGGTAGAGTTCTATATAATTGTTTCTATTACCTTTTAGGAACGGGCTATTTTATTTTACCCATTATCCTTTTTATTATAGCCCTAGCTTTAATAAGAGAAAAAATTGATACCACTAGACGTATTTATTTATCAACTTCATTGGGGGGCTTTTTAGTTCTTTATGGTTGCCTAGGGTTTATAGACTTAATAAGTGATAAAAGTGGTGGATGGATAGGTGCTTCTGGGTCTTGGTGGAAAATCTATTTGGGTACTGCTGGAGCCATAATCTTTTTAGTATCTTTAATCATTATTGGCTGGTTCATAGCTTTAAACATTGGGTTTGATAGTATTTTTAGAAAGAAAGAGATTATACCAAAAGAAGAACAAAAACTTTCACAAATTTCAGGAGAAAATCTTTTGAACAAATTATTAGAAAAAAGTAATTTAACACCCAAGACAGAAGTAAAAGTAAATGATAATTTGGGATTAGCTAGTGAAACAAATAAAGTGGTCCCTACAGATGTAAAAAAAGATTTCAAAAAGAATAAACTAGAAATAGAAGAGAATTTTCAATACAAGCATTTAATTAATTACGTCTTGCCTCCATTAGAATTATTGGAGGCAGATACAGAAAGACCAACAGCAGGAGACATTAGAGCAAACACCAATATTATTAAAAGAACTCTGCAGAATTTTGGTATAGAGGTAGAGATGGCAGAGATAAATGTTGGCCCTACTGTAACTCAATATACTTTAAAACCTGCTGAAGGCATTAGGCTTTCAAGAATAGTGGCTCTTCAAAATGATCTCTCTTTGGCCCTAGCTGCTAACCCCTTAAGATTAGAAGCTCCTATTCCAGGTAAATCATTAGTGGGTATAGAAGTTCCTAATAAATCAGTAGCTGTAGTGAGATTGAAAAATATTTTAGAACAACCTGATTTTAATGAAAACAAAAATCCTCTAATCTTTGCTTTGGGAAGGGATGTTACTGGCAATGCGCTTTCAGCGTCTCTCGACAAAATGCCCCACTTATTAATTGCTGGAGCTACTGGTACAGGTAAGTCTGTTTGTATCCATGATATTATTATCTCCCTTCTAATGCGGAACTCTCCTGAGATTCTAAAATTAATTTTAATAGACCCTAAAAGAGTTGAGCTTTCACACTATAATGGTATTCCTCATCTTTTAACGCCAGTTATTACTGATAATAAAAAAGCCTTACCAGCTTTAAGATGGGCGATCACAGAAATGGAGAAACGTTATGATGAATTGCAAAGTAGCGGTAGCCGGGATATCAAAAGTTATAATGCTAAGGCCCTGAGCAAAAAAGAACCACCTTTACCCTATATTATTATAATAGTGGATGAGTTAGCTGATCTCATGATGTCTTATGGCCGAGAGCTTGAAGGAGCCATTGTTCGTTTAGCTCAAATGGCTCGAGCTGTCGGTATTCATTTGATTATTTCTACCCAAAGACCTTCAGTGGAAGTTATTACGGGGCTAATCAAAGCCAATATTACTGCTCGTATAGCTTTTCAGGTTGCTTCTCAAATAGACTCAAGAACCATTTTGGACTCTGCTGGTGCCGAGAAACTATTGGGTCATGGAGATATGTTGTATTTGGCCCCAGATTCTTCTAAGCCAAAAAGAATTCAAGCTTCATATGTATCTGAAAAAGAAGTGGAAAAAATCGTTAGCTATATTTTAGATCAAGCTGATAAATTCATAGGTACAAGTGAAGATATCGCTCTAGACGATAGGTCTAATATGAGTACGACTAGTCAGATTAATCTAGATAATTATAATGACGAAGAAGATGATATGTATGATCAAGCTTATGACCTGGTGGTAGATTCTCAAAAGGCATCAGCCTCATTTTTGCAAAGAAGATTAAGAGTTGGCTATGCCAGAGCGGCTAGGCTTCTAGACATCCTTGAAGAAAGAGGGGTTATAGGACCAGGGGATGGAGCTAAACCACGAGATGTTTTAGTTAGTAAGATGGATGCCGAAGCCCAAAAGTTTATAGATAATAACGATAATTCTTCAGCTGATAAGAATAATAACGAAATAATAGAAGAATAAAATATGCCCAGAGTCTCTACAAGAAAAACCAAGACAGTAAAAAAAACTAGCGCTAAGAAAAAGGATATTGAATTCGTTTCTTTAGAGCAGAACACTCCAGAGATTATTCTTGAAGAAAATTTTGTAAACGATGATTTTAAAAGACCTATCCTAGAAAATTCCTTTAAAGAATATGTCCAAAGACAAAGACAATCGATGCATTATTCTCTAGCTGAAATTGCTGAAAAATTAGGTGTGAGAGAAGAACATTTAAGGTTATTAGAAGAAGAGGGCTTGAATAGATCCTTACCCGAAGTATACGTTCGTTCTATTTTAAAAAAATATTGTGGCTTTCTACATATAGATTACAAGCAAGCCTTACAACTTTATGAAAATGAAGTAGCGACAATAAAGACTCCAGGTGAAAATGATTATCTACCGAATTTTAAACCAGTTCTAATTAATAGAATGAATTTAAATTACCACAAACTTGTAGGAGCCTTGATATTTTTAATAGTTCTAAGTTTTGGGGTTTATCAAACAGAAATGCTTATAGGCAAGCCAAGTTTAGTGGTAAGTGGTTTGACTGAGAATATGCAAGTTACTGAACCATTTATTAGTCTCTCGGGAAGCGTGAAACGGACTAAAAAGTTATTATTTAATGGTCAAGAGATTCTATTAGACGGGGGTACTAATTTTCAAGTTGATAATTATAATTTGACTGCAGGTTGGAATACTTTAAAATTTGAAGCCTTTAATCATTTAGGAAAAATAGCTACAAAAGAATACCATATTGAGTATATTGAACCAATCATAGAGACCACGACAACCATTGGCGTAGAGTAGTTTTTATGTTATTATAATGAGCAAAATTTAAAGTTTAAACTTTTTTATTTATGCCAAAAACGGCAGCTAAAAAAAGCACTTCTTCTGAGGACGATCAATTCGCCGATGTACTGGCGAGTATTAAGGATCGCTTTGGTGAAGGTTCTATTATGAAACTCGGTGAAGTTTCTAGAGTAAATGTAGACGTTATTCCTACAGGAGCTCCTTCTCTAGACTTTGCTCTCGGTGTGGGTGGTATACCCAGGGGGAGAATCATAGAAATTTATGGTCCAGAGTCTTCTGGAAAAACAACTCTTTGTTTACACATTGTTTCTCAAGCTCAAAAAATGAAAGGTAGAGCAGCTTATATAGATACTGAACACGCTCTAGATCCAGAGTATGCCAAGAAAATAGGGGTGAAAATAGAGGATTTGTTGATTTCCCAGCCAGATAATGGTGAGCAAGCCTTAGACATCGTAGAAGCCCTCGTACGCTCAAATGCAGTGGATGTGATAGTAGTAGACTCAGTAGCCGCGCTTACTCCAAGAGCCGAATTAGAGGGAGAAATGGGGGATCAGCACATTGGTCTACAGGCTCGTCTCATGTCTCAAGCACTCCGAAAGTTAACGGCTATTTCTGCCAAGTCAAAGACTGCTATTATCTTTACCAATCAAATCAGAATGCAGATAGGAATGATGTTTGGTAATCCAGAAACCACTCCTGGCGGCAAAGCTCTCAAGTTTTATGCTTCAGTTCGAATTGAAATGAGACGCATTGCACAAATTAAAAAAGGAGATGAGATTATAGGGAACAGAGTAAAAGTAAAAGTTGTAAAAAATAAAGTAGCGGCTCCCTTCAAGCTAACCGAATTAGATGTTATCTATAATGAAGGAATTTCCTACAGTGGCGATTTATTGTTCTTGGGTCTCAAATACAATTTGATTAAACGTACAGGAACTACTTATTCTTTTGGAGAAACTAAATTAGGAGTAGGAGTAGAAAATACGAAAAGATTCTTGAAAGAGAATCCCGACGTAGGTAAGGCCTTAATAAAGAAAATCAATTCAGGGGAAGTAGTGGCTTCTACGGAGAAGATAGAAGTAGCCGACGATAGTGACAAAGAATAAAATATTAAAGAAAATCTATAAATAAAGAAATTATGAATAAAATGTTTTACAAGATAGCCATGCTATTTAAAGGTGATTTAACCGAAACCGAAATTGATGATGAATATTCTAAAATTCTAGATATTCTTAAAGAATATGGAGAGATTACCCAAGAATTGAAACCCAATAGAATTGGCTTGGCTTATCCTATTACTAAAACTAGAGATGCTTATTTTGCTACAGTAAAATTTGAACCTAAACCAGAAGTTGTTATAGACTTTAAGAACTGGTTGAAAAAGGCCAATCTTTTGCGAGTAATGATTACTAAAAATGATAATCTAACAGTAGAAAAAGTAGTTGGTTTCACTCCAATAGCCAAAGTAGCAGAAGAAGTTATACCCGAAAGTGTTGTAGAAGAAACTGTTTTAGTAGAACCAATAATAACGGACGAAATAGCTCCAGTAATAGAACCCAGTGAGCCTATAGTAGCTGCTGAGCCAGTGAAAGAAGAAAAACCTGAAATAGATATGAATGCTTTAGACGAAAAATTAGAGGAACTTTTAAAAGAATAATTATTAGGTTAAAGTTTAAAAATTCTTATGAATCTAAACAAAGTTTTTTTAATAGGTAATCTAACTAGAGATGCGGAGCTTAAGACTTTGCCTAGTGGAAGTGCCGTGGCTACTTTTGGTTTAGCTACCAATAGAACTTATACTGATAAAACTGGCCAGAAACAAACAGAAACAGAATTTCATAGTTTAGTTTTATGGGGAAAGCGAGCTGAAGTATTGACCCAATATTTGACCAAAGGGAAAATGATTTTTGTAGAAGGCAGATTAAAAACTACTTCTTGGACTAGTCCAGCTGGAGAGAAAAAGAACAGAATAGAAATCTTTGTTGAAGATCTACAACTGGGACCAAAAAGTACTTATGGACCAGGTAAGAGCGCTGATGGTGAAATAGCCAAAGAAGATCTAGCCACTGTTTCTATAGATGATATACCCCAGAGCGCTGACAATGCCCTCATGGATAAAAACAGCGAAGACGATTTCTTAGAAAATATTCCTTTCTAAAAATTAAAGAAAAAACCACTCTGTAAAGAGTGGTTTTTAAATAGTTAATCTAAATCTTCTCCACCGGTTATTTCTCCCTTGAAATATCTAGGCATATTTTCTTTAAGGGCATTGATAATTTCATCCAAATCACCGCCAAAGATTTTACTTAAATTATGCCAAGACTGTTTAATCCTATGATCAGTTACTCTGTCCTGAGGTATATTATAAGTTCTTATTTTTTCACTTCTATCAGCCGAACCTATCTGAGCACGCCTTTCAGCACTTAAATTAGCGGTCAGTTTTTCTTGTTGGTCTTGCCATAGTTTGATTTTAAGCATTTCCATGGCCTTATCTCTATTCTGTCTTTGCAAACGTTCACTCTGACAGCAGACAACTAGGCCAGTGGGCTTATGAGTAATTCTAGCGGCACTTTCTACTTTTTGAACATTTTGACCCCCGGCTCCGGATGATCTGTAAAAAGTTTCTATAATATCTTCAGGTTTAATTTCGAAGGGTATAATGGTAATTTTAGGTAGGATAGCTACAGAAGCAGTGGAAGTATGGATACGACCATTTTTTTCTGTCTCAGGAACTCTTTGGACACGATGTACGCCGCCTTCATATTTTAATAAAGCATAAGCATCACTGTCTTTAATTTCAAAAATGGCTTCTTTAACGCCACCTATTTCATTTTGACTAGAGTCTAAAAGAGCTGTTGGCCAACCATAGCGTTCGGCGTAATGGCTATACATTTTTAGTAAATCAGAAGCAAAAATAGCGGCTTCGTCTCCGCCTACACCAGCTCTGATTTCTAGAATAACACCATTAGTTTCTAATTCGCTTTCTTTTTGATTTTCCCAATTGTCTATTCTTTCCTGTATTTTAGAGAGCTCTTCTTTATAAGCAAGTATTTCTTCATTTGCTATTTTTGTAAGCTCTTCGTCCTCGCTACTAAGAATCAAGGCTTCATCTTGGGAGATAGAAGATTGGAGTTGAGCTCTTTTTTCAAACACGGGTAAATAGGTATCTAAAACAGAAAGCCTTTTATTGGTTGTTTTTAATTCGGCGGTATTCTTAAAAAACTCAGGATTACTGAGTTTTTGTAGGAGTTCTTCTTTTTCTTTTTTGAGCTCACCCAAATCCATAAATTAGATTTTCTTACTAGTAGCTTGTTTCTTAACCCTGGTCTTTTTTACTACTTTTTTAGCCTTTAGTTCGGCGCTAACAGCAGCCCTCTTTTGGAATTTCTTTACTCTTCCCGCAGTATCTACCAATCTTTCTTCACCCGTATAAAAAGGATGACAGGCAGAGCAGATTTCTACACTAAGTTTGGGCATAGTTGAGCCTACCGTAAATTTATTACCACAGGAACAGGTAACTTCGGCTTGAGGATAATATTTAGGATGAATTTCTTTTTGCATTAGATTTCTCTTTAATTGACTCGGCTATTATACACTATTTCTTAATTTAGAGCAAGAATACAGAGAAGGTGACTTGCTTGATATATGTTCTGGGTTTATAATTAAAGAGTCGATAGAATAAAATTTATCAATTGGTTAAATATGGACATGAAGACCAAAAAAATACTTGTATCCCTGGGAATTATTTTAATAGGGATCGGGTTGGTTTTAAGTGCAGTTTGTATTTTAAAGAATACTTATTTTAGTTTTAAAACTCTGGCTAGTCGAGGAATAGCAGCCTGCCAGAAACTATCAGGAAGCACTCTTTCCTATGGAGGTGGTAAATCCGTAACCGTACAACATCCTTATTGTAAAATAGATACTTGGGGAAAGGCAGAACTTATCAATACTTTTGATGCGAATAGTTTAAAAACAATAAAATCAGGAGATTTAATAGTGAGGGTTATTAATCTTAATGATTATTTCAAAGAAGGGAATCCGCTTGTAATGGAAATAGATGCCGAAGTAGCCAGTAATTCCAAAATAATCAGTGCCCTTGCGCGTCTAGGTAATGTTGGAGGAAATGGCACAGTTGTTAAGTTAAAAAAGCCTACTGGCTATGTTTCTATTTGTGGGGAAGTGAAATTGCCATCTTTAGGTGAAAATAATTTTTTGGTTACTCCAATGGGACAGATGGAAAGAACTTATGGTTCTAGCCAAGCATCTTTTTGCTCCAGAATCTTTAATACCGAAGCAATGCCTTTTATGGGAATAGCTTTTATTCAATCGACTGAAAATGATATGGCAATGAAGCTTTATATTCCGCCAGAAGAAAATCAGGGAGTGAATGTGCCCGTAGATGATTTTATTAATTATCACGATTCATTTTTACCGTTTGATAAAGCTTATTTTAATATTAACCATTAATACTTAAAATGAAAAACTATCTTAAATATTTCTTGGTTGCGGCTATTTGCCTTTCAAGTATTAAAGTAGCCTTCGCTGTAGTTAATCCAATAACTGATTTTTCAGATACAGCAAGGGCTGGACTTACTCAGCAATATTTGAATTGTCTTACCTCAGAAGATCAAGTAACCTACGCTACTAAAATTAACGAATCAATAGATTTTGCGTTGGAGCGTCTATATTGTCAATGTGGGGCACCATCAATATCGGGAGAAAAAATGATTGAAACGGGTAGTTCTTCTACTGTCCAGGGTATGGCAGAATTAGAACTGAAAGATACTTTAGAAGATGAAGTTTCGGCATTGAATAAAGAATTAGAGCAACTTAATGGTGCTGTGGTGGGTACTCCTGCTGGAGATGCATTCGCAGCTCTTAAAGCCAAAAGAGATGCCTTGAGAAATGGAGTCCAATCATGGTATAGCCACAGTAATCTTACTAGTCGTTCTCAAAATGTAGATTGCTCTCAAGTAAGGAATGATGTTATGGGTGTCGACGAGGGATTGTCTATTTCCTCATATAACCCAGTATCTGGGAATACAAATACTTCTACTGGATTTACAGTTACAGATTCTAATGGTAAACAAACATTTATAACTCCTACAGATGTTTTTGTTTCTGATAGCCAAACCTTATTTGATTCTAAAGAAGAATTAAAAACTAAATGCCTCGCAGCTTGTAAGCAAAAAGGTGGCACCGATTCAGATTGCAACAAAATGTGTGTAGTTTCTCGCTGTGGTTGTAGAGATACTGATAATAATGGAACCATAGAAGCTACTTGTGAGGCTGGCCAATTTGGACCAGAGTGTTTGGGAATAGGCAGTTGTAATATTAACATGTGTGATGACCCAGCTCTTCTTAAAAGCTTGGGAAGTGGTACCGCTTTAAATACTTTGGTGGGAAAATATTACAAGACGCCTATTACTTCTAACCCTAATCAAAATCCGGGGACAGGCGGTAGTGGCGATATCCAAGTGTCTGGAGTAAGCGTTTCTAAAAAATGTGCTACTACTGGTGGTTGTGATATTACTTTAACTAGCGCAGTGGATGACCAACAACAAGTAAGTTATTTAAACTGGAATAGTAGTGGACAAGATGCAACCTTAGTAACGAGCCTTATGAAAACTCAAGGTAGCTTAATATTGAAAGCCGGTAAACCTACGACTATACACCTAGATACTTCTGTAACCAATGAAATGCAATTAAGTGATGGAACTCGCATAGAATGTTTAAGCTGTGGTGGTAGTGATGTTTTAGCCAATCGTTTCAGCACTGGTTGTGATAAAGCAGGGGAAACGAATCCTCATGCTGAGTGTAGGGCGTCCTATGATTGTGGAAGCTCGGAACCTAGATATGGTTGTTGGAATTTTAATTTTTGTGGAGTAAATCAATGTAATGATTATTTGCCAGATAAAGATGGTAATAAGCCCTTGTCGACAGATTGTAAGGCTCTAAATCCTTAGAGAAGCCATTTAAAGCCCTTAACAGAAGCTATTTTCTTGCTTTAAACGTTCTTTTATGTTATTTTAGAAGAGTTATAAAACGCTGTTTTAAAGCGCATTTAAAGTTTTTAGAACTTATGATTCAGGATTTACCGATAGAAATTTTCAAGCCTAGTATAGAAAATAAGACTGCCATTAAAGACATGATGGAGGCTGGTCTTTTTTATGGACACAACAAGACTACGAATCATCCAAAGGCATTGCCGTATGTGTTAGTTTCTAAACATAGCTTTGCTATTTTAGACCTGAATAAGGTGATAGAATCTGTCACTAAAGCCAATGACTTTATTAAAAGTTTGTATTCACAAGGAGAGCAAATCCTTGTCGTAGGTACTCTGGCTAGCTCAAAAGGAGCCGTAGAGCAATTCGCTACCAAATACGATTTGCCCTATGTTACTGAACGTTGGTTAGGTGGTACTTTGACAAATTTCAAAACTATTAAGGATAGAATTACTTATTACTTAGACCTAGAAGATAAATTTAAAAGCGGAGAGGTAGCTAAGTATACTAAGAAAGAGCAATTAAAGTTAGAAAAGAAGTTACAATCACTTAAAGGTAAATTCTTTGGATTAAGAACCCTTTCCAAATTACCCGCAGCCATTATCATTATTGATCCCAAGATACATATGACAGCTTTACTCGAAGCTATGATAATGAAAGTACCAGTAATTTCTCTATTAGATAATGATGATAATCCAGAATTGGTTAATTATCCTATAGTAGCCAATGATAGTGCGCGTAGTTCTATAGAATATATTTTTGCTCAATTAGACAAAAGTCTTTCTGGGGTAAAAAGTGGCAAGATTAAATAAAATTAAAGTTTAAGATTATATGATTAGTGCAGCTGACGTTTCTAAATTAAGAGAAGCTACTCAAGCTTCGGTAATGGACTGCAAAAAAGCCCTCGAAGAGACAGAGGGTAATTTTGATAAAGCCCTAGAAGTAATTAAAAGAGAAGGTCTGCTCAAAGCTGATAAAAAAAGCGGACGTACAACCGAAGCAGGGAATATTGAAGCGAAAATAAATGAAGAAGCTACAAAAGGAGCTCTACTTGAATTACGTTCCAATACCAGTTTCGTCTCTCAATCAGAAGAATTCAGAATCTTAACTCAAAATCTAGTAGAACAAGTCATTACTAATGGTAGCCCAGAAATTACAGCTGAGACCTTATTGGCTATGCCCTTTATAAAGGATCCTTCTACTACAGTAGCCGAGGTTTTGAAAACAAACATAGCTAAATTCGGAGAGAATATAGAGATAGGAAATTGCGCTTACATAGAGGCTCCAGAAGGCCTGGTGGAAGCTTATATCCATAATGGCGGAAGAGTAGGAGTACTTTTAAGCCTAGAAACGGATAAAAAAGAGATCATTAAAACAGAGGACTTTAAGAATTTGGCCCATGATTTAGCCATGCATATCGCAGCCATGAATCCAACATATCTTAGCCAAGATAATATTCCTGCCAATATTCTTGAAGATAAAAAAGCAGCAATAACCAAAGAACTAATCGAAGCCAATAAACCCCAAGATCTTTTAGAAAAAATAGCTACAGGAAAATTAAATGATTGGAAAAAAGAAATTTGTTTATTAGATCAACTCTATATCAAAGATCCTTCCCTAAAAATATCCGATTGGTTTAATAAGGAAGCCGATAAGAATGGTAAAGTTTCAGTTAGTAAATTTATAAGGTTTCAAGCGTAAAAGAAATAAAGTCAGTTGATAAAGTATGTATAATATTATCCTGGC
>JBAQYG010000042.1:0-9462 GCA_049299915.1 Minisyncoccia bacterium
CATTAGGAGTATCTATACAAGAACCCCAACCAGTGCCGTAGGCATTACAGGTTTTGGTGCCACCACAGTTTTCGGAGGTAGTACAGTAATTAGTTGTGCCTGGAGTGCAGACCTGAGTGATGATGGGTACGGTAGTTATAAATCTAGTATTGGATACACCAATAGCGTTCATCATTAATTGAGAATAAACAGTGTCTTTAGCATACACCCAGATTTTACAGTATTTTTGATTTGGTACCTGCCAATTAATAGATTGGCTACCTGCAGGTGTATTACCAATATGAAAATCATAGGTAGAGATACCTACATCTTGAGTATCGCTACAGCCAGAATAAACTTCATAATGATTTATTTCATTAACAGCTCCAGAGATATTAGACCAAGAAATTGGTACAATACTTCCAGGAGCAAGATAACCAAGGCCTCCACCAGGACCATTATCAGTATAACTACCAACTGTAATACTGCCGATAGTTATCGTACAGGGAACCTTAGTGGTAGTACCGTTGTAGCAATCGTTGGTACTGATTGTTAAGGCATTAGCTTCAACGGCAAATAAGCCAATAGAAATAAGGCTTAAAGCAGAAACTAACAAAATGTTTCTAAATATTTTTTTCATATATTTTTAATTTAAAAATCTATTAAATTTAACGTATAATTGTATAATACCATACATATATTATATTGTCAATAGAGATTGGTATTACCTAGAATTCGACTATATTATTTTTTCTGAACATTTGAAACGCTAAATGTTATAATAAAAAGAGTTCTTGACTTTTTGATTAACATATTATATTATAACTTAGAGTAAATGATTTGTCAATACATGTTTGCAAATGCTTATTTAAAGCCCTCCCTATGTTTTTAAATAAAATAATAAAAAAATACAATCGACTAATATTATCCCTTTTAACAGATAAGGCTGTTTCTATTTATGTTTTGGTATTCCTTTTTACAGGGATCTTTCTTAATTTGAGTTGGCTTTACATTACTAAAACCCAAATGTTTGCCGATATTTCAGGTAATCTTATTGTAGAGATGACCAATCAAACTAGGGTGAAGGAAGGTCTTAATGCTCTCGAAGTGAATCCAGAACTGTCTGCTGCTGCTGCTGCCAAAGCTGAAGATATGATTAAAAATGGTTATTTTGCTCACTTTAGTCCTACAAACGTATCTCCTTGGTTCTGGATAAAACAGAATGGTTATAATTATAAATATGCTGGTGAAAATTTGGCTATGAATTTTGGCGAAACAGACCAGGTAATTAATGGTTGGTTAAATTCACCTACTCACAAAGCTAATTTGTTAAATAGTAAGTATCAAGATATTGGAGTTGCTGTTTTAAGCGGCCAAGTTAATGGTCAAAGTAGGGTAGTAGTTGTTCAAATGTTTGGTTCTCCCAAAGTTGCTTCTAATAGTATTATTCCTAAGGCTGAAGCAGCTGCCGTTACTTCTACCACTACGCGAGCTGTCCCTACAACAACTACTTTGAAAATGGTCACTACAACAGAGCCAATTACCCTAGAAACCACTAGCACCACCTTAATAGTTACTACTACAACGGAATCCACTGGAAAGCTAATAGGGGTAGAAACTGAGTCTAATGGGGGGACACCTTTAACTCAAGGAGCTTTAGCTGGTGCTATGAAATTGGGGGGAGTTCGTAAAATTAACCTTACGTTAACCGCCGTATTTTGGAGCCTTCTAGGTTTTCTTGGTTTAGGAGTGTTAGGCCAAAGCTTAATAACCAAAAATACCGAAAGTATTCTTGTGGGTAAATTGATTATTGTCTTTGTAGTTGCTCTTTCTTATACATTTGTAAGCCGAGGATTCTTCTTTTCCCCGACATTAATTATGACGGCTTAAGTTTTTATGCAAAAATCTTTTCAAGGATTAAAAACTATACTTATTGTTTTTATTAGTTTTTTTATAATAGCCTTTTTAATATTAAGTGGCCGTTCATTTTTTAGTATAGTTAATTACCAGATAAAAGATATTTATCATTATTTTATTTTCGAAATTAGTCGGCCAGTAAACTTATCTTTAATTAATCCAAACAATATTAATTCATGGGAATTCTATAAATTGAATAGTCAACAAAACATAGTAGAAACTTATTTGGACAAAATAACAGAAGAAAATAAAAATAACGTTTTTATTCCTTCGATTACTTCAACTATTCCTTTACCAACTACAACTACACACGAAGCCATTAGCACTCAGACTACCAATACCACAAGGGTAGCTAATACGAGCACTACTACTGTCTACAAAACTACTACTAGTAGTATCAAGAAACCAACGATTACGACCACTATTACGACTAAACCCTTGCCGAGCATTTCTAATTTTTTTAATATATTTGCTTACCTACGCTCCATCTTGCCCGTTTTCCCTATATTTTCTAACGCCTCAAGTACAACAAAAGTTATTACGACTACCATCACATCTGAAGCCAATAACACAATAGCTACTACCACAAAACCTCATCCCATTATTGTATCAAGTGAGGAAAATAATTCATGGAAGGAATTAATAGTTAAATATCCAAATAAAGATTTTGTTTTTATTCCTCAATTTAATGTACAAGCACCCCTTCTATCACCCAAAACAAAAAATTTAGATTTAATTTATAAAGATTTAAGAAGCGGAGTAGTTCTGTTTCCAGGCACTGCCAATCCTGGCAGTGGTTACTCTGTTATTTTAGGTCATAGCTCGGCTTATCCTTGGGACCCAGGGGATTATCGTTCAGTTTTTTCTCTCTTAAATAAATTAAATTACGGCGATCCCTTCTTTGTTTACTATCAAGGCCAAATTTACGCTTTTAAAGTAGTCGCCAAAAAAATATTCGTTCCTCTTAAAAAAGATGACGGTATTACCACCGCGCAAGCATTACCACCAAGAAATAAACCAACAGTTATACTCCAAAGTTGCTGGCCCGTAGGAGTCAGTTCTAAAAGAATGGCCGTTCAAGGAGAACTGATTACAGAAAATTAAAAAACGCCCTAAATGGGCGTTTTTAAGATAAAGAAAAAGTCCCTTTTAACTTTAATATTTTCCCCTCTCTCATTATCGTAAATATTAAATTAGCATTTACTTCTACTTTTTCAACAATAGTTTCTGGTAAAGTGTCTAAAGTAATTTTTTTATTATTGATAACCATTATAATATCTCCTCTCTTAATACCAATTCTATTGGCCAAACCATCTGGGTCAATATTTTCTTCTTGATTATCACATTCAAAGGGAATATAGGCTCCTGCACTAATTTGAAAATGATGCTTCTCTTTGAGCTCTGAATTAAGAATTATGTATTTAAAACCCAAAGATCTTTGGATTAATTTTCCATATTTTTGAAAATCATGCCAAGCCCTAATGGCTTTATTAGAGGGGATTGCGAAACCAATGTTTTCTACTCCTATAATAGCTACAGCATTAATACCGATCACGTCTCCCTTTAAATCTATTAAGGGTCCACCAGAATTTCCTGGATTAATAGCCGCATCTGTTTGAATAAGACCCATTATTTTTTGAGTCTCGTTTTTACCTAAAGTATTAATAGTATCGGCAGTCACATAACGCGACAATCCAGAAATAATGCCTCTGGAAACCGTATTTTGAAACTCACCCAAGGCGTTGCCTATGGCAACTATCGTTTGCCCCAATCTGAGCTTACTGGAATCTCCCAACCAAAGATAAGGTGTTTTATGTGCTTCTATTTTTAGAAAAGCTAAATCATTTATTTCGTCTATAGCTAAAATTTTAGCTGGATATTCTTTGTCGTTCCAAATAACAGTGTAAGCCGAAGTAGAATCAGCTACAACATGGCGATTAGTGAGTACTGTTCCATTTTGATCTATGAAAAAACCAGAACAACCAGCCAATTTGACCATGCCGTTTTCATCTATTTTTTCATTAGTTCCTAAATAATTAAAAACAGGTGAATTATATTGCCAAGCATTTTCACCCAACTCTTTTTCTATAAGAGAAATGTGTTTAGTCACCAAAATTCCCACTACGGCTGGGATAGATTTTTCGGCTGCTCTTATAGTTAAAGAATATTCGCTACGCATAATTAATTATTCCTTACAACAATCAATAGCTTTAGCCAAGACCTTGCCTAAACTTTCTAAGAAATTCAATTTTTTACCATTATCATTTTGCTTTGAAGGAATTTTTTCTTCGGATTCATCTTTCAAAGAATCTTCGTCCATGTCATCGTCATCGTCTTTAGCATCAATATCTTCTACATCCATTAATTTAAGGTTTAACCCCCAGAATAAAGAATAGAGTTGATAGGCTTTTTTAAATAACTCAGTTGCACCCTCTTTGTCACCCTTACCCAGAGCTTTTGTGCCCACCTCTTCTAAACGCATAGTACCGGCTAAAAGGTGCTTAGAAATACACCAGATTTCTCCTTCAGGATTCTTAACTATTTTTCCCAGAAGTTCTTTACGCATAGCCCTAACTTCATTGAGCAAATCTAAATATTTTGGATTTTCAGTCTTTTGGGCAGTAAAGAATAAATGCTCTTCAATGCTAATTAAATTCATCACCGCGATGCTTAAATCTTCATCAGAAGATAGATCAAATTTTTGACTATTTTGTACTGCAGAAATTTTATCCATCAACTCCTTTATTTTTATATTATCATTCATATGAAAAGATTTTAAAATTAACCAGCTATTTGAATCTTACAGAGAGGTGAACAATAAAGAAGATAACTAGCAAGCAGAAGGAGAGTCACTGGAATAATAACTTTCTGATATGGGAAAAGCGCTTTACCAGCTCGTTTCCATCTCAGTAATTTATCTATGATAATTGATAGTCCAAAAACCACGAGTCCTATAACCATACCTACGAGCAGTTTATCCATACCCCAGACCTTTCTTAAAGGGTCACCAATTATTTTGAAATAATAAAGCGGCCAAATAACTAAAACACCTGTTAAAGATAAAAATATGATATCTCGCACGAGAATCTGATGGCTAGTTTTATTTTTGCGTACAAGAGAGCTGTTGTACCATAGGATTCCAGCAAATAATAAAGCTCCTAACCATGTACCAGTTATTAGGTCATCTATACCAAGCCAACGAGAGAGGCCTAGACCAGCAGCTATCGCTATAGTGCAAACAGGACAGACGGCTTTAGCCGAAAGAGCACTTAATGGTAGAACAACTATACTTAATATTAATGCTCGAGTAATTTTTTTGTTCATGGAGAAGGTAAACAAAATTATAAACTATTAGTGCCCGGGGAGGGACTCGAACCCTCAAGTCTTACGACATACGCACCTCAAACGTACGCGTATACCAATTCCGCCACCCGGGCAAAACTTACTTTGATATTATTAACATAATACTGGCTTTAATTCAACTTAAAAAGCCCCTTACGGGGCTCTTCTTATTCTGTTTTAGTTTCTTCCTTTGGTTCTTCTTTAGTTTCCTTTTTTGGAGTAGTATCTCCTTGTGGTACGTTTAAAGTATTTTTAAGGGCAGCTCTAATTTGTTTCTGAGACCTCTCTCTAATGTAATATAATTTAGCCCTTCTGACTCTAGATTTCTGAAGAATTTCAATCTTTTCAACATTAGCAGTCATGAGGGGGATAATCCATTCAATACCTACACCCTCTACTACTTTTCTAATTGTAATAGAAGCACCTGGTTCACGACCGTGTTTGGTAGCGATAACAAGGCCCTCTACTCTTTGTAAGCGGTCCTTTTTACCCTCTTTAATGCGTTGAGTGATTCTAACCATCATGCCAGTACGTATCTCTGGCCATTTGGAAGAATCAAACTTCTTTTTAATGTCTTCAATAGTAATTTTTTTGACCATAAAATCTAATAAAATAAGCGAATCATCTCAAAAGCTGACGTATGTTAGCATAAACAGTATATTTTGCCAAGTATTTATGACTAATGAGCTATTTTTTGTAAGGCTTCCATTAAATCTTGAGGAAGAGGAGCGAAAAAAGAATAGTGGGTATTATCAAGTGTGAATTCAAGTCTTGAGGCATGCAGAAATTGTCTTTTTAAACCTAAATCATCAAGGTTGGATCCATAAACTCTATCTCCAGCCACTGGCCTTCCTATAGTTAATAGGTGCACCCTGATTTGGTGAGTCCTTCCAGTTAAAGGTATAATTTTTAATAAACTATATTTGTTTTTGTATTCATGAAGAACATGATATTCAGTGTAGGCTTCTCTAATTTTTAATCCTTCTGCTAATTCATCTTGCTTGGCTCGTCTAAACTTGCCAAATGTTTTTGCTCTTGTTAGGGGGTAGTTGATATGGCCATCCTTATCATTAAAAATGCCTATAGCTAAGGCTAGATAATTTTTTTGGAGTAGATGGGCTTTAAAAATATGTTTCAATTTCAAAAATGTATCTTGGTTTTTGGCTACAACCATGACTCCGGAAGTATCTTTATCTAATCTATGAACTATTCCAGGGCGGAGTGGGTCTTCACCTACTTCTCGAATACTGGGGAAAGCATAGAGAAGATAATTTACTAAAGTATTATCAGTGATATTACTTAAAGAGGGGTGGACACCTAAACCAGCCGGCTTATTAATAGCAATTAAATTTTGATCTTCGTAAATTATATCGAGTTTACCCTTAATAGGTTCGACAACAAATAATTCTTTCTTTTTCTCTAATTGATCGACTAAAATAATATCATTGTTTCTTACCAAATATTTAGGCTTAACAGCTTTCCCATTTACAGTAATATTGCCGTTGTCGATAGCTTCTATGATTTGATTACGGCTAAACTCACTAAGCTCCTTTTTCAAGTAGACATCTAGACGCCTAGTCATATTCTCGTTCTCTACTTTTATTTCTTTCTTCATGAATTCATTTAAACAAAAAATGGCCATTTAAGCCATTTTTATTAGTGGGCGGCACAGGACTCGGACCCGTAGCCTTTTCTACGTCAAAGAAACGCTCTACCTTTGAGCTAGCCGCCCAGATACTCATCACTTACTTTTGTACAAAATATTTCACTGAGATTTATCAATTTTCTTTGGATTGCTACATTACCGCAACGAATCAAGCAAACGCCTTTATAGTATGGATATGTTTTTGAACCAATAGTCCTCTTATCTAAATTGATATAATCAAAATTATTACGTGGTATATGTAGTTCTTTAGACCAAAATCGTTTTATTTTTTCAGGATCTTGGTCAGCCCTTAAACTTAACTGACATTTTACCTTTTTAAGATCAAAATTGTAAAGCGTTTTTAACGAAGCCAGGAAAAACTTTAAAATCAAAGGATCCGAACTACCCATCGATGTTTCTATTTTTTTCTTTGTCCCTTCGCCCATATACAGAATGGCTAACGCTAATTCAAGAATATTTTTATCGGCAATATCCACACATTCCAATGTTTTTAACGCTTGGTTTTTTGCCTCTTGTAATCTATTGATTTTTTGAGCTTTGTGCCATAACGCTGCCTCTTTACGAGCCCCTACTAAAGCGTTATTTCGGCTTTCAATCAATTTTGTCTTTTGTTGCTGTGACAACCTTACTTTTTTGAACCATCCACTAAGAGTAGAGCGAGGTATTCCTAAACGACGTTCTATTTTTCCAATAGATAATCCTTGCCCCCGAAGTTTTATAGCCTTGGGCTTTAATTCTATCCACCTTGATTTCATGTATACATGATACCATCAGTAGTACTAATTTGTAAAGGAGCTGCTATCACATAAACTAAACCTTTCTATTAATCAAGCAAAGTGTGGGCGTGATAGGATTCGGACCTATGACCCCTGCTTTATAAGAGCAATGCTCTAACCAGCTGAGCTACACGCCCACGGACAAACCGTCCAGTATCTTACTATTTTAAGCTTTTTTTGGCAAGATAGTTTTAACTATTTCTTCAAACTCTTCTTTCTCTAAAGTTTCTTTCTTTATCAATTCTTGAGCAAGGATTTCCAGAATACTCAAATTTTCTCTCAATAATTTTTCTGCTTGTTTATGAGCATCATCTATTAACTTTTTAATTTCACTGTCTATAATTTGAGCAGTTTGTTCGGAATAAGTTTTCTCGGTCGATAAATCTCTTCCTAGAAAAAGCATAGTTTCTGATTTTCCTAGAGATAAGGGCCCTAACTTATCACTCATACCATAACGAGTGACTAAATTATGGGCTAGAGCTGTGGCCACTTCTAAATCATTAGAAGCACCGGTGGAAACTTCTTTAAAAATAATTTCTTCAGCAGTATAACCACCAAGAAGAGTAACTAATTCAGCTTTGAATTCAGACTTAGCTTTGAAATGCCTATCTTCATTAGGCATTTTTAAAGTATAACCAGCTGCTTGACCGCGGCTAATTATAGAAATCTTTCTTACTGTATCAAATTCAGGATAAAAAGCGGTGAGAAGAGAGTGACCAGCCTCATGATAAGCAGTAATCTTTTTCTCCTTATCGCTGAAGACGGCACTTCTTCTTTCTGGGCCGAGAATAACTTTTTCAATTGATTCAAGGATATCGGTATTATTGATAGATTTTTGGCTTCTTCTTGCAGCCAAAATTGCAGCTTCATTCATTAAATTAGCTAATTCAGCCCCCGAAAAGCCAGGAGTTCTTTCTGCCACTTGTCTTAAATTTACATTGGTTCCTAAAGTTTTGCCCTGAGCATGAATTTTAAGAATCTCTTCACGATCATTAATACTGGGTAAATCTAAAGCCACTCTTCTATCGAACCTTCCTGGTCTAAGTAATGCCTGATCTAAAACATCTGGCCTATTAGTGGCTGCTATTACTATTACGTTAGTGGAACGATCAAAGCCGTCCATCTCTACAAGAATTTGATTCAAAGTCTGCTCTCTTTCATCGTGTCCACCCCCCATTCCAGACCCTCGCTCTCTTCCCACTGCATCAATTTCATCTATAAAAATTATAGAAGGAGACATTTTTTTAGCGAGGGCAAACAAGTCCCTTACTCTTGAAGCACCCACTCCAACAAACATTTCAACGAATTCAGAAGCAGACACATGGAAGAAGGGGACTTGTGCTTCTCCGGCAACGGCTCGAGCTAAAAGAGTTTTTCCTGAGCCAGGTGCACCGATCATTAAAACCCCTCTTGGAATTTTAGCTCCTAAATCTTGGAATTTCTTAGGATTTTTTAGAAATTCTACTACTTCAGCCAATTCTTCTTTTGCTTCTTTAAGTCCAGCAACATCTTTGAAAGTTATACTATCTTTATCAGGGGTAAAAAATCTAACGTTGGCTTTCCCAAAAGAAAATACTTGCATAGCTCCTTTTTCACTTTGTCTAGTTAAGCTTTTAAAAAGAAGAAATACTAATCCTACAGGAAGAAGAACTTGCAGGAACATAACTACTATTTCCCAGAAATTTGAATTATTAACCGTAACGTTAAGATTATTAATGGCTTGATCGGTTACCCCCAATCCTTTCAGGGTTTCTATTATTGATACCCCTGTTTCTTTAGAGG
>JBAQYG010000043.1:0-8475 GCA_049299915.1 Minisyncoccia bacterium
GTGTTTGGTATTTCAAATGGCTAATCTTTGTTCTTTTATTTGCCATAATCTTAGCCATGATTTTTGAGCGTCCTATCAACAAACTGATTGCTCATAAATTTCCTCGTATTTTTGCTACCACCCTTATTTATTTACTAATTTTGGTTCTGATAGGTGGACTTATTTATTTGACTGTACCTATTATAGTAGATAATATAAGCCCATTTTCTAAATTAATAACCCAGAAGACTGTTCAAACCCAAGTCACTGATCTTATTAGTGGTAAAGCTAGCTTAACGACAGCTACCACTCCTACTACTAATTTTTTGAGTATCTTTGGGGGAGAATTGGGCGCTTGGTGGGAAAATGTTAGTCGAATCTTTAAAGCCCTAGGCAATGTGGGTGATTCTCTCGGGAAAGGAATCCTTGTAGTCATGATGGCCTACTATTTGAATCTCAAAAAAGGTGGTGTAAGAAATAGTATGGCCAAATTATTACCAGAAAAACATCAAGAACTTTTTAATGAATTTTGGCCAAGGGTACAATATAAAGTAGATTCTTGGTTTTATAGCCAGCTTTGGATAAGTCTGATTATTGGATTGATTGTGTTTGTCGGGCTATTACTTTTACAAGTTCCTTATTCTTATTTCTTGGGTATACTAGCAATGATTTTAGATTTTGTACCATATGTTGGGCCAGCTATATCATTAGGATTAATATTGGTAGTTAGCATAAAAGAAGGTTGGCTGGTAGTAGTCTTAGCTTCAGCCCTTTTCCTCTTCGCCCAGAACTTAGAAAGTATTATCTCTCCCTATCTTAGGGGTAGAATGATCAAGATGGATCCTATTATGATTATTTTAGCTTTGCTTATTGGTGGTTCTCTTGGAGGAGCTGTGGGAATGATTTTAGCTATTCCCTTAGCTGCCATTGTTTCTGAAATCATTCAGGATAAAAAAATCATGCAAGTGATTCTACATAGAACGGAATATGTTCCCGTGGAGGAGGAAAAATCAATTTAGTTTTTAAAATTTGTAGTTATGGCCCGCTACTATATCACTACCGCAATTCCTTACGTTAATGCTAAGCCCCATTTGGGGCATATTTTAGAGTTCATAGAAACAGATGTGATAGTACGCTGGCTTAAGCAGAATGGCAATGAAGTGCGTTTTCAAACTGGTAGTGATGAGAATTCTTTAAAGAATGTTTTAAGCGCTCAAAAAGCTGGGGTAGCTATAAAGGATTTTGTTGATACTAATACCAAAAACTTTAAAGATGTTTACCCTCTTTACGAAATTGCCTACGATGATTATATAAGAACCACAGAGGATAGGCATAAAGAAGGAGTTTTAAAATTATGGCAAGCCCTGAACCCAGAAGACATATATAAAAAAAGCTATAAAGGACTTTATTGTGTTGGTTGTGAGGCTTTTTTTAAAGAAGGGGATTTAGTAAATGGCTGTTGTCCGGAGCATAAAACAAAACCAGAAATAATAGAAGAAGAGAATTATTTTTTTAGATTATCGAAATATCAAAATCAACTTTTAGAATTAATTAGTACTGATAAAATTAAGATAATTCCTGAAAGCAGAAAGAACGAAGTTTTAGCCCTACTTAAATCGGGCTTAGAGGATATCAGTATCTCTCGAAGCCGGGAGAGGGCTGGTGGCTGGGGGATAGAAGTACCAGGAGATCCTTCTCAAATTATTTACGTTTGGATAGATGCACTTGCTAATTATATTACAGCTTTGAATTATGGAGGTGATGGGCTAGACTTTAAAAAATGGTGGCAGGAGAGCAATGAAATTTGGCATATTATAGGGAAAGGTATTTCTCGTTTTCATGCAGTTTATTGGCCAGCCATTCTTCTATCTGCTGGTATAAAAACACCCGACCATATTTTTGTACATGGTTATTTAACTACTGAAGGAGAGAAAATTTCTAAGAGCTTAGGTAATGTTATTGATCCCGTGGAAGCAGCTAGAGAGTACGGAGTAGAACCACTTAGGTATTTTTTGACCCACGAGATTTCTGCTTATGATGATGGTGATTTTTCTACCAAACGTTTTTGGGAAAGATATAATTCTGACTTAGCTGGAGGTATTGGTAATCTTTTAAGTAGGGTGACTACTTTGGGAGAACTTTTGGGGAAATCAATAAATCTTGTTAAAACCGAAGAAGTCATCAAGACTTTAGCTAAAGAGAATATTGAAAGATTCTCAAATTCAATGAAATTTGCCCACTTTAATGAAGCCCTGGATATTTTGTGGGAACTAGTAAGATTTTCTGATAAATATATTGCTGATCATAAAGTTTGGGAAACGATTAACGTAGACCAAGAAAAAGCAGAAATAGAACTAGCTAATTTAGTATATGTTTTGGCTCATATAGGCTGGAATCTTAAACCTTTTATGCCAGAAACAGGAGTAAAGATACTGAAGAGTTTAAATATAGAAGACACGAACGTAGATTTCTTAGAAAATCTTACTAATAGAACAGTTGTTCTTAAAAAAGCAGAAGGATTATTTCCAAGACACGCGTAAATAAATCTAGTCTTTAAAATTATAATCCAATGTCTCTCTTTGATTCCCATTGTCATTTAACAGATAAAAAATTCGATGTTGATAAAGAAGACATAATAAAAGAAGCCGAGAAAAACGGTCTCTTTATGATTACTATTGGTGCTAGTTATGAAGAATCTGTTAAAGCGATAGAACTAGCTAATAAATATCCAAAGAACATTTGGGCTACAGTTGGGGTCCATCCAGAATATGCTAGGGATGTTCCAGAAAATATATCAGAATTATTGAATAATCTTATCCAGAATAAAAAAGTAGTGGCCATAGGGGAAGGGGGGTTGGATTATGCCCAGATTTTAACGTTAGAAGACGGAAAAGAAATAATAGAAAAACAGAAGAAACTTTTCCAAATACAATTAGATTTAGCACTTAAATATGATTTACCCATTATAATGCATCTTCGTAATAAAAACGGAGAAGGGAACGGATGCGACGCTTATAAAGATGCTTTAAATATATTAGATGAATTTCCTAAAATGCCGAGGGGGGTAGTTCATTTTTTCCAAGGGAATTTAGAACAGGCTCAAGAATTTTTAAAAAGAGGTTTTTCTTTAGGCTTTGATGGCTATATCACCTTCGATTCACATTACGACAATATTATAAAAGAAATTCCTTTAGATAGAATTCTTATAGAGACGGATTCACCCTATGTAGCACCTGTACCTTTCAGAGGAAAAAGAAACGAACCTAAATTCGTAGAATATGTGGCAGAGAAAATAGTTAAAATAGGACAACTTAATCTTGAAGAGGTTAAGGATACTACTTTTAAAAACATTAAAACATTGTTTAGAATTTAGCGATTAGCTAATATATAAAAGAAATGGCTGCACTTCCATTGAATTTTTTAAAATGATATACTTAATGCAAGAATATAAAACCTAGTTTATTAGTCAACGAACTAAGTTCTAAATTATGTATTTAAACTTATTTTTTATGAAAAATTTACATAAAAATTTATCCAAGCAACCATTTTTTTGGACAAGCATATGCAGTCTCTTGGCAATGGGAATTCTTGTCGGCCTTTATTCTTATGCATGGATATCTCCTACAGCTAATCCTAATTCTAATGCAGGATCAGCTATTAATTTCAGTGGAGGTAATGTCGGTATAGGAACAATCTCACCAAATTCTAAACTTGATGTAACTGGAAGTGTTGGTATTAGGGCTGGTAACGGATTACGCTTGTATAATCCAGCCGATACTGATTACGCAACCATATCACTGAACGGAATAAACGTTGTACAGGCAAATTACCCATGGAATTTTTCTGGTACAGGAGATCATACAATAACTGGTAGTGTTGGTATAGGGATAGCCGATCCAGTTGAAAAATTAGAAGTGGAGGGAAATATAAAAATGACGGGAACGGGTAACGGGATTACATTTCCTGACGGTACCAAACTAATAACTGCGGTTGGAAGTGAAACAACTGGCTACATGATTACAACTGTTCCAGGCGCAGTGGTAGCAACTGGTGCTAAAAGTGCAACCGGGACCATACTTATTTCACCTCTTTATATTCCCTTTACAGTCAATGTAAATTCTATGTTATTGTGGGTTACAACAACTTTGGGGGCCAATGGAGATGTTGGTGTGTATAACTCTGAAGGTAGCTTAATTTTAAATGGTGGTGGTGGTTCTCTTACTACGGCAACGGGTTTAAAATCTATTGCACCAATTCAAACAGGAAATAGTAGAACATTATCTTCTGGTCAATATTATGTTGCCATAACTTGGAATTCTATAACTGGGGCAATAGGTGGTGCTAATATAGGTGCGTCGGGATATATTCCACGTAGCGGATCTATAACTGGTGGAGGATCAGTTTTACCATCTTCGATAAGTTTAAGTGGTATTGCAACTACAACTTATTTGTATGCAGTCACGTTAAGCGGTGATGATAGAAAAGAAAACGGCGCTATTTGTACCAATGGTTCCAATTGTCTAAGTACTTATTGTTATATTGATAATGACAATGACAGGTATACTGGCAGTAGCGGTACGGCATATTGCAGAGCGAATGCTAGTTTAGGTTCAGATTGTTACGATACTAGTGCAAGCGTAAATCCAGGAGTCACTAATTATTATACTACCAATCGAGGGGATGGAAGTTTTGATTATAATTGTAGTGGCACTGAAGAGAAAAGATATAATTGCATTAGTACCGTTTCGGGATGTGGCGGCTCCATTACTGGTATAACGGGATGGGCTACAAGTATTCCAGCGTGTGGTGCTACGGGTAATTTAAGTTGGTGGACAAATATTGTCAGTGGAACATGCTGCGGACAAAGTACTAATGAATTTGTAGGTAGTCCTTGTACATCTAACCCTGGTGGAAGTTGTCCTAGCTATGGAATCTATACTAATACTGCACAGGCATGTAGATAATATAAATAGTCATATAATCAGCCCAAAAAAATACTTTTTGGGCTGATTTTTATTAACTTAAAGCCAATTCTTATATATATTTTAAAACTATGTTTTATATTATAGCAATTATAAATATGGTATTAGAAAAATTGATATAACGATCCCAAATCTTTTACTCTCCGTCCTTGCCAAGTGGTTTTTTTAGGGGTAAAATTATAATATAAGTTTATTAAGTTATAAAGTTTGTAAAGTTATGGAATAAAGACATATTAGAAATTATACTTAATAAACTTGAGAAACTTTGTGAACTTTATAACTTCTGCGTTATGCTCTTTCATTACAAAGCAGTAGATAATCAAAAACGAATAAAAGAGGGTGATTTTGAAGCGGTTGATAGCGCTACTGTTTTGGGGTACATAGCTTCTCAAGGATTGGTACCTATTACTATAAAACAAGTTAAAAAAAAGAAGGGTTTCAATTTTAGTATAGGGAAAGAAAGCATTACCCTTAAGGATAAAGTGTTTCTTATAAAATACCTATCCTTAATGTTACAAGTGGGTACAGATTTATTTAAGGCCATAGATATTTTGATTACTGATTCTGTAGAGGGGCCAGTGAGACGTTTCCTCTTAGAGATCAGGAATAATTTGGAAAAGGGAAAGCCATTTTATACAAGTTTTGAAGCTCATCCAGAATATTTTAGTTTAGTAGTAACAAACTTAATTAAAGCAGGAGAATCATCTGGACAATTGAGTCAAGTTTTGGCAAAAATTTCAATTGATTTAGAGGCAGAATCTGAATTGACTTCTAAAATCAAATCATCAATGACCTATCCTATTATTCTTATAGTAGGAGCTACGGCAGTTACGATTTTTATGATTATGTTTATTTTACCGAAAATAGGAACTGTTTTCACAAGTACCACTGCCAAAATTCCTACTTATACTAAAATTGTTTTGGGTATTTCCGGACTATTGAATAAATATGCATTAATTTTCATACCCTTGTTCATTATTGTTCCCATGGGAGCATTTTTCTATTTATCCAAAACTATTAAAGGGAAAAAGGCTTTTGGTAATTTTTTAAATAAAATTCCTGTTGCTCGTCATTTACAAGAAAATTTAGCCATGCAAAGATTCACTTCTGTCCTTGCGAGCTTAATTAAGTCAGGAATGCCAATTATTCGAGCCCTAGAAATTACTGCTCAGGCTACTGGGTACGAGAAATACACCAACGCCCTAATGAATATAAGTAAAAATGTGGGCACCAAGGGATTGTCTATAGGAGAAGCTTTTAAGCAAGAAGGGGTTTTTGGTGGAGTTTTATCTAATCTGATTGCCGTAGGAGAAAAGGCTGGACACACAGGAGATATTTTAGAAACTTTATCTAATTTTTATAAGAGTGAGGCTGAATCATCTTTAAAAATGTTGGTGTCATTTATAGAACCAGTACTTTTAGTTTTTATAGGTGCAATCGTCGGAGGCCTTGCTCTAACAATGATAGTACCAATGTACCAATTAGTAGGACAGTTCTAAATTTAATATTAGCAATTAGATCTCTTAAAATTATACAATAAATAACTTTATGAAATTGAAGAATTCTCTTAGTGGCTTTACTCTAGTAGAAATCCTTGTTGTAGTGACTATAACAGCTATTGTGGCTACAGTAGGGACTATTTCTTATGATGGAGCCATAAAAAGAGATCAAATAGACTCTTATGCCAAAGAAATAGTAAGTTCTTTGGAAAAAGCTCGCAACAAAGCCATTAATCAAGAAGAAGGGGATTATTGGGGTGTTCGTTTCGAAGCTAATTCAAGTTCAGCATTTTCGAATTATGCCATTTTCAAAGGTGAAACTTCTGGGACAGAGTTTGTGGATATCAAACATTTAACCACTAGTATTAATTTTACTGCCCCTAATCCAGTTGGCGCAGCTCCTATAGAAGAAATAGTTTTTAATAAATCCACAGGAACAATTAAGGATGGTAATAATCATTCTATTCAAATTGGAATAAATAATAGTTCGGTATCCAAAAATATTTACATAACAAAAAATGGGCTTATTACACTGGAATTACCTCCAGGAATAGAATTATTATCAGCACCAGTTTTAAGTTCTCCTATAGACGGATTAGTAATAGGATTATCTACATCTCAAACGGTTGCATGGGGTAGTGTTACAGGAGCACAGAGTTATAGATTAGAAGTTTCTAATGATATAAATTTTGGTTCACTCTTTTTTTACGATAACACCGTAACAACTACTTCTTATGACATTGTAAACTTACAACCCTATACAGTTTATTATTGGAGAGTAAGAGCCTATTCTTCTTCTGCTGGTAATAGTTTATGGTCTAGCACGAGATCTTTCGGTACCCTTACTTCTCCAAGTGTCCCACAATCTCCGAATGGAGTCCCATCTGGTTCAGCAAATACTTTAACTTGGACTGCACCTGCAAGTAATGGGGGATCAGCTATTACGGGGTATAAGATTTATTGGGGGACCGTATCGGGAACTTTATCTAATACGATTAGTGTTGGTAATGTTTTGACATATAATCACACTGGATTATCTAATGGTACTACTTATTATTATAAAATAGCAGCTATTAATTTAATTGGTGAGGGAACTAAAACTTCTGAATTTAGTTCCACTCCAGAATTAATTTCTCCTCCTACGGCTGGTTCCCTCACTATTACTCCTTCTACCGCTACCCATGTGCCAGGAACAATTACTACGATGTCGGCACCTTTCACAAGTACAGTTACTATTACTGGTTGTGAGTATACTCTAAATGGCGGTACTAATTGGTATGCCTCCACTTTGTCAGGATCTATTCCTAACTATACTTGTACTCAATCAAATATTACTGGTTTTACTGATGGCTCTTCTTATTCGTTGAATATGCGAGCCACTAATGGCGCTGGTACGACAGCGGCTACAGCGACTGCGAGAACTGGTGATACGATCGGTCCAACCGTAACGGATAACTGGACTGATATTTGGCATGATGCTTCGTCCTCTTCAATAGACGTTGTTCCTTCAGATGCACGTTCTGGAATATTTACTACTAAGTTTTGTAATGATTTTACTGATACTTGTGATCCTTCAACGGGAACTGTAGCAACTCATTATGCAATTATTTGTGCTGACACCTGTACTTACTATGTTCGTTATGCTTCCTGGGATAACGTGGGTAACGCCTCATCTGTTTATTCACGAACATTCAAAATAGATGTAGAGGCGCCTACCAATCCCGTCTTAACAGCTACGGCTGGTGATACTCAAATATCTTTATCTTGGACAACAGCTACAGATACTGGAGTTGGTTTGCATTTAACCACTCCTTACAAAGTTGTCTTTGCTACTGGAGCGACTGCTCCCGCTGATTGTAGTGGCACCGCTTTATATTCTGGTACAGCAACTACTTACACTCATACTGGTCGCACTAATGGTACTCAATATTCTTACAGAGTCTGCGCTATTGATAATGTATCGAATATGTCTTCCGGAGGAACCGGTAGTGCTATATCTGGTAATATTTTACCTA
>JBAQYG010000044.1:0-1939 GCA_049299915.1 Minisyncoccia bacterium
AGGGCGCAAATGTCCGCATGACATCATCATAAATTGACCAGCAAACACAGACCGACCAGCAGCTACATGCAGCGCACGTGCCCGGACATTTGACCCTTGACGGAATAATGCTCAGCTATTCGATGACATTGGGATAAAACCCAAAAGCACGAGCAAGACCATAGGCAATGTGTGCGCCGAGAATCCACGGGATCGCGTCGGAAAGAATCGACGGCACGCCCATGTCAACCACTTTCGACTCGATGATGTAGCACCGATTCCACCAGCCAACAAAAAACGCGCGCAAGCTAGCGATCACGATAAGCAGCCTGCTCTTGAATCACGTACTCGATCTGCTTACCCACCGCGGAAAAGTCGCCGAGATCGTCCCGCAACCGCATGAGCATGGAGCCGTACTGACGACACATCCACGCCAGCGCCGCTTCATCATTGCTTACCCGTTTCGTCCTAATAAAAATGCGCTCCAAGTCAAGCGCCATTGCTTCCAGGGCAAGCTCATGCGTCCAGGTGGAGAAGCCCCAAACCTGTTCAGGCGTAGCAACAGCCGCAACCCTTCGCCCCTCTTCTTGCCGTGGCCTTACTTGCAACTCGATGCGCGTCCAGTCCTCCGGCCTCAAAGTCTCGCCGGTGCTCTTGTTCGTGATGGATTCAATGGACTCAATGGGAATTTTGCCCTTAAAACCTGCATGGACTTTTGCAACCTGTTCCCAACCCTTTTCGTACAACCTGACCCGGTAATCACTGGACGTTCCGCCAATGTATTGCGTCCGACCTGCACATGGATTCAGATCGTCCTCATACTTCGGAAACTTGAGCCGATGACGCTTAGCAATACGACGAGCAACAGGACGGAGCCGATCGTAAGAACCGGATTCGTTGAAATCCTCGGCCGCATCCAGTCGAGTAACGAGGTGACGATCCGGCCATGCGGTACGGACAAGGTCGACAAACGCTTCTGTATCGTCCGAAGTGGCGAAAGCATGAGGATCAACGCCCCTACCACCCACCCAGACAGTTGCAACGGCGCCACGGGCTTTATGGAGCACCTGATAGCCATCGGTGTAATGATGACGAGGAGGAACATTTACAAGCTCATGGCCAAGCTTTAAGAGCTCCCTGACGACGTCCTGATTTTTGGCTTGAATGCTTGCCTGATACCAGTCGAATCTCATGGTTTTTTACCCCCCCCCTTTTTCAAAATCTTGTTTTTTGAAAAAACCGCCGAAACCATTGCAGCAGTTGGCTTTGCGGATGTTTTGAGTTGGGAGGTGGCCCCCCTGTTAGTAGAGGGGGCAGAAGCCGCCAAACCGCGCGACTTGGACCCACCACGAATAGCTGCGCGCTGGCTGTCCGTCCGTCCTCGCTTCGCTGCGGGCGGGCGGGCAGGCAGTGCTCGCACCTTCTTGGCTTTTTGAAGTCTCGCTGTGTAAGCGGTTTCAGCATCACCTAGGAACAGATCGAACTGCGACAAGGCAGCATCCACCACGGGCTCAAGATCGGATTGAGCAGCAGACATCGAAGAACGCAGCCGGGCGTTGTTCTCATCGTATGCGTCCTTCACACGCCGAAGCGTTTCAGCCGTGCGCTCAAGAACAGGCATTGATGCGTCGATTAAGTCCGTAATGAAACCAGACCGCGAACCATTGCCCAACGAGGCAAGAGAGGATATGACATTGTACTGATGCAGGGTAAGAGAGATAGTGATGCGCTGTTTGCTGGTAGCCATTAAAACACCCCAATGATTAAGTGATGCACCAGATGCTACAGACATCACTGCACACTGTCAAACACCCCAGCAGCTACGGAAAGATGCGCACCGGTCACCGCTGGGGACTTCGCACCGGCCTTGCTTTGTCTTGGCAAACTTGGGCACTTCGATAATGCCTGCTGCGGTGTCGGCATGGGATTGCCGGAGGTGAGGCTTCCAGCAACCCCACCC
>JBAQYG010000045.1:0-26359 GCA_049299915.1 Minisyncoccia bacterium
TAACGAGTAACAAAAGAATCTATTAGCGGAGCGACTGCTTGTTTGGAATCTAGTCCCCAGACTAAAAGCTGTCCAGAAACCACTTTATTTTTACCTACTCTGGGTAAAATAATTCCAACCCCTATAATTATGAGTACAACAAATATTAAAACGCCTAAAATTATTTTTTGACGTGGGTATAAAGATTGAAATGGCATGCTATATTAATTTTAAATAGTTTTAGAGAATAAAAAAGCAATTTGAGTAGTAGTTTTTAGGGATAATTCTTTTGTTAAGCTAAAGCCCGTTTCAGCTAATAGTCCTAATAGAGAATCTTTTTCTAGAGGGTAAATATTATCACTTAAAGGTAGTTCTTCACTTCGCCAATCAACTAAAAGGAGAAAACCATCTGGTCGTAAAATTCTTTTGGCTTCTTCTAGAATTATCTTTTTATTTTTAGCATTATTTTGGAATAAAACATTAGCCATAACTATGCCGTGGACAGAATCTTCTTTCAGCCCCGTGGCTTCTTTAGAAGTAAGGTCTACACATTTGGTGACTAAAGAATAATTGAGATTTAAATTATTCGCTTTGAGTTTTAAAGATTCCAAATATTCTGGCACGATATCTATGGCCAGAACTTTTCCTCCAGGTAAAATCTTTTTAGCAATAGGAATTGCTAAAAATCCTGTGCCGCAACCAAAATCTACTACCTGTATACCGGGCTCTAAGGGTAATTTATCTATTAATTCTTCTGGGTGTAAATCGGAAAGCATAATGATAATTTAATATAGATACATTATACCTTAGTTGGAATTTAGCGCAAATTAAAACACCCGGATTTCTTCGAGTGTTTTTTAATTAGACAAGACTGACGCTACTAATTTTATCCCCTTCATCCAATTTCATAACCCTGACACCTTGAGTTAAACGATTTAAGATGGGTAAACTACTTAAGGGAACTCTAATTGTTTGACCACTCTTAGACATAGCAAGCAGCTCTTCCTCGCCATTCCAGAGCATGAGAGAGATTAAGCTTCCATTCTTGGGTGTAATCTTAAGGGTTTTAATACCACTACCACTACGTTTCTGTTTTCGGTAATCTTTAATATCACTTACCTTACCATAGCCATGTTCGGTAATGACTACTATCTTGGCTTTCCCTTCTTTAATGGTAGCGGCATTTAAAATAATAGTACCAATAACGTAATCATCTTTCTTTAATTTGATACCGCTGACTCCCTGGCAAACTCTACCCATGGGTCGAGCATCCTTTTCACCGAAACGAATGGCCTGACCATTATGAGTACCCAAAACTAATTCACTCCCTCCGTCAGAAAAACCTACCCATTGTAAAACATCGCCTTTAGCTAGCTTTATAGCCAGTAGTCCTGTACGACGCATATTTTCATATTCTTTGATAGCGGTTTTTTTAACCACACCATTCTTAGTCACCATAATAAGATAGGGATTCTTTCCTTTATCTTCTGGCTTGTAATTTAAAATGGCAGTGACATTTTCATTGCTACCTAATTCCAAGAAGTTCTGAATTAGCTTGCCTCTACTCGTACGAGAGGCCTCGCCTATTTCAAAGGCGCGTACCTGGAAGACTCTCCCCTGATCAGTAAAGAATAAAAGATAATCAGATAAATCGGCAGCCACTATTTTTTCTAGGAAGTCGTCTTCATTTTTTACTTCGTAGCCTATTACTCCTTTACCACCTCTCTTTTGAGTTTTAAAGGTATTGACTGGAAGCCTCTTGATATAACCACTCTTAGATAGGGCTATAAAAGTCTCACCAGTAGGTATGAGATCTTCGTCCGCAATAGAATCAGCTGGTTGATTTACCACTTCAGTTCTACGAGGATCGTTATACTTTGTCTTAATGGCAGTGAGCTCTTCTTCGATAATCTTCCAAAGTTTTTTACTGTCTTTAAGAATGGAAGTATATTCAGCTATTAATTTTTTCTGCTCTAATAATTCATCTTCTATCTTTTGTCTTTCTAGTTTAGGAAGATTCTGTAATTTAATTTCCAAAATGGCATTGGCTTGCAATTCAGTGAAATCAAATTTCTTAATTAAATTCTTGACGGCTTCTTCTCGGCTATCTGAAGCGCGAATAATCTTAATAATCTCGTCTATATGATCGAGGGCTTTTTTCAGACCTTCAAGAATGTGGGCCCGAGCTTTAGCTTTCTCTAAAAGGAAACTTGTGCGACGCTTAACGACTATGGCTCTATGAGCCAAAAACTCTTCTAAGATATTCTTTAAAGGTAATATCTTGGGCTGCAAGCCATTGTCAGTTAAAGCTACTACATTAAAATAGAAAGCTTTTTCTAATTCTGTATATTTATATAATTTGGCTAAGACTCTTTTGGAAGCAACTCCTTTTTTAAGTTCAATGACAACCCTTAGTCCGTCTTTATCACTTTCATCTCTAAGGTCTTTAATATCTTCAAGAGTTTTTTCCTCTACTAATTCGGCAATTCTTTTAATTAATTCTGCTTTATTAACTAAGAAAGGAATTTCGGTAACGATAATATGCTCTTCACCATTTTTCATTTCTACTATTTCGGCTTTAGCCCGAGTAACTACTTTTCCCTGACCAGTACTATAGGCTTCAGCAATAGCTTTTTTATCATAGATAATCCCACCGGTAGGAAAATCAGGGCCTTTAATATATTTTAAAAGGTCTTCGGTAACACAGTCAGGATTATCTATCAAATAAAGAAGGGCATCAATTACTTCTCCTAGGTTATGAGGAGGAATGGATGTAGCCATTCCAACGGCAATACCTAAAGTGCCATTTAAAAGAAGGTAAGGAATTTTAGTAGGAAGAACTGTGGGTTCTTTTTTTGTATTATCGTAGTTCGGAATAAAATCAACAGTATCTTTGTCTATATCAGCCAACATTTCTTCGGCCAAAGCAGATAGCTTCGCCTCAGTGTAACGCATGGCAGCAGCCGAATCTCCATCGATAGACCCAAAGTTTCCTTGACCATGAACTGTAGGGTAACGCATAGAGAAGTCTTGCGCCATACGAGTCATAGTGTCGTAAACAGCGGTATCGCCATGCGGATGGTATTTGGCTAACACTTCACCGACAACGGCGGCTGATTTTCTAGTTTTAGCACTATGAGTAAGACCGATTTCATTCATGGCGTATAAAATACGTCTTTGAACTGGTTTCAAACCGTCTCGAACATCGGGCAAAGCACGAGCCACAATAACAGACATGGCGTAACTTAAATAAGAAGAGCTGAGCTCTTCTGCCATGTCCATATTTTTAATATTCTTATTTACTTCTTCGGGAAGTATTTCTTTATCCATACGTATAATTAAAATCTCAATTTACAATTCCGGTTCTAAAATATACAGAAGAGTTTCGGGGGGAAGATTGGATTTCTTGAGAGTAATTTTTTTATCCCTTAGAGCAGGCTCTTTCCCGTAAGTTTTAAGGAATTTATCCAGAGGATCTAATTTAGTTTTGAAATTTGGCAAAGCATAATTAATAGGAATAACTATCTTGGGTTCTAAATCATTAATAGCTTCAATGGCTTCATTCTCACTCAGGCTATCGCCATCCCCTACGGGAACAAGAAGAACGTCTACTGTGCCTATTTTATCTAACATAGCGGAAGTTAATTTACCTTCTGGTAAACAACCTAAATAAGCCAGACTAATATCCTCTCCTTTAATAACAAAAATATTGCCATTTTTTGTCTTAGGAGCATTACCTTCTTGGTTCATGGAAAACCCAAGAATAAATACATCGTTTTTTTCAATTTCACCATCACCAGCTAAAATAAACTGGGTATCGTCTACATTTCTCACATAAGGATTGGTAGCTACATCTTCGAGTCTGGAAAGAACTGCTAGGTCAAACTTAAAACGAGGCGGTTTTACACCGGTTTCAACTTCAGTATAAGGATTAACAGCTATCGATAAATTTTTGTATTCTAAACGGACAAAACCGCTTCCCAGCCAGCTAATATTCATAAAATTTTCTTTGTTAAGTCATTCAATTTTAACATAAAAAACGGCTTCTCACAAGACAGGGAGCCGTTTCATTCTATAGTCGAAATCCAAAAATAGTTAAATATTTTATTTTTAATATTCGTTATTTAGGAATTAAAAATTTCTTTATAATCCATCTTTAAGGCATTTTTTATTGAAGTCATGGTTTTCTTGGCTTCAATTTTAGCTACTTCAGTTCCTACCCTAAGAGCTTCTTTAACCTTTCTATTATCTTTAAGAAGTTCTGCATATTTATCCCTGTAAGGTGCCAAGTATTTGATAAGTACTTCTGCTAGAGCTTCTTTGAATTGACTATAATTTTCCCCTACAAAAATTTTTTCTATGTCTTTGATACTTATTCCCGAAGAAAGGCTGTAGATATTTATAAGATTGCTAAGTCCAGGACGAGTTTGAGGGTCATATTTAATATCAGTACTTGAATCAGTATGAGCTTTTTTTATTTTAGCTGTTATGATTTCGGGTGGATCAAAAATATAAATAGCGTTATTCAAACTTTTAGACATTTTTTGAATTCCATCTAGACCCAAAATACGGGCTCCTTTAGTAATAAGAGGTTTGGGAATATTAAATACTTTCCCGAAATGTTTGTTGAAAAATTCGGCAATTTCTTTTGTCTGTTCTAGGTGAGGTAATTGATCCTCACCCACAGGAACAGTTGTAGCATTAAATAATAAGATATCGGCTGCTTGAAAGACTGGATAAGAAAATAATCCTAGTGACATTTGATTTTCTCCAGTAAATCCTTGAGATACTGCAGCTCTAAATTCTGCCTTAGTGGTGGGATTTCTTCCTAATCGTCCCATATTTACCATCATAGAAAACAAAGAAAACAATTCTGAATCTTCAGGAATTTGAGATTGAACAAAGATATGACTTTTTATTGGATCAATACCTAGGGCTAAATAGGTTCGCGCTGCTTCTAAAATGTTTTCCTCTAATTCCTTGGTTGTCAGCCTATCGGTCATAGCCTGATAATCGGCTATAATGAAAAAACATTCGGCCCCTTCATTCTGTAAATTAATTCTTTCCTGTAATGAACCAAAAAGATGACCCAAATGAAATTTACCCGTGGGCCTATCCCCTGTCAGGATGCGTATATTTTTATTTGAAGATACAGATTGATTCATGAAACAAACAGATTAGAGGGAACTTTCCTTATTCTATCACAAACTAAAATCAAAACAAAAAAGACTGTTTTTGAAACAGTCTTTTGTTATTAATCTTTTATTCTGTTTGAAAATTTCCTCCCTTTAAAACACAAGCATTGTTTTCGGCTACACATTGAGCTCCACCAGGGGGCATCACATCGGCACAACGAATGGTTCTAGCATTAGTAACTTTCCAATTAACACAACTATTGCCGCACCAACCACACATAGGACCATTTAGCACTGGTACTTTGGTCGGTAAGGGTTTAAGAATATAGATGTAGCCACCAGTAGGAATAATGTCTTTTTTATAGGCCAAAACTCCAGAAAGAATTAAAACTACTGCTGCAAGAACAATTATTAAAATAATATTTCTTTTAGCCATATTATAATTTAACTTGATTAATTAAAGTATAGACGCTTGTAGAAGAATGTCAAAATTAATTTAAACCTCTTTTGATTTTTTGAATATTGGCTTTTGTGGGCTTGAAAGCGATTTTCAAATAGGTTACCCCTTTTTCTGGGGTAGTGTGATTACCACAGGTATAAACATCAAGGGCAGCGAAATTGTGTTCAGGGTAGGTATGAATTGAAATATGAGATTCCGCCAACAATAAAACGGCTGTTAAGCCGTGAGGACTAAATTTATGTGCCTTGAACCCTAATATTTGACTATGTGTTTTTTGTGCAGCTGTTTTCAGGATGGCTAAAATCTTTTTCTTATCATCCAAGAGCTCTGCATTAACACCCCAAAAATCCATTAAAAAGTGAGTGCCAACTGTTTTGTACATTTAAATAATTTAAAGCATGAATGCTTTGTTTAAATTAATAATTAGAAAATTTAATTAGTTTTGACTAGAGAACCATAAACTGTTTTAGCCCAATTACTTACAGAATCTCTGTTCAGGGTCTCTGTCATGTCACCAGATATCCTTGGATCATAATTTGGATTAGAAGAACTATTGTTCCTAGCATTTAATTCACGACTAATTTCCTCACTTACTTGAGAAAAGAGAGACGGATTGATTTCGGTACTAGAATCACTTAAAAAAGAACGGAACCACTCAGCTTCTCCAAAAGCTTTATAATAATTTTCGGCAAGCAGAGTAAGGTCGTGCATAATCCGACAATGGAGTTCCCATTGATTACTGAGAGATTTTTTAAGGGCTTCTTCACTATTAGACTCATCGTCTTCACATGATTTTTCGCGGCAGAGAAGATCAACTGATTCTGTTTTATGTACGTAATCTTGAATTTCTTGTTTTAAACTATTCAAAATGGAACTATACAAGAAATTTTTAAGACTCTCTGGAGACGTGGGTGTAAATTCTCGTCCATCATTTGCCATCATTAATTTTTTCGCTTCATTGTAATGATCGATATTCCCAACTATCTTGTTGGCTATATCTAAAACCCAGTCCCAGGTGTTGCCCAAAGAGTTATCGGGAGTTTTTGTTTTTATTTCTTCCTTCATTTTTTAAATGTAAAATTGAGTTTATCTTAGCAAACTAAAGTTTTTTGTAAAGAATTATTTTGATAAAGAATCTAATTTAAGTAATTTAAGAATTTTAGTGGCATCAGCTCCTACTACGGGTGTGGGCTGACAATAATCGTTTATAAGGAAGGGCACAAAATCTAAACTTTTTACTCCTTCCTTGGTAAGAATGAATTTAGCCATAATTCCTTGACGTGTTTGCAAGGAAAACATTTGATCGAAAATAAAATTGCCTAAACCATAAACAATATATTTATCTTTGTATTTTTCTACTGATTGGACTACGTGTGCATGGCTGCCTATCACTAAATGGGCACCACTATCAATGGCTGCACGTGCAAATTTTGTTTGACGCGAAGTAGGCTTAGTTTCGTATTCTTCTCCTGAATGCATGTAAATAATTACTAAATCAGCTTTCTCCTTGGCGCTTGCGATATCTTTATCAAGGCGGCTACTGTCCATAAAGGCTGTTCCGTAATGCTCTTCACTCGCTCCATAACTAGCAGGAACCATAATGGGATCAGTATACGCTAAAAAGGCTATTTTAATACCTTTAACATTAATAATTGTTGGCTGATAGGCTTCTTCTCCCTTACCGGCTCCTACCGTATAAATACTTTGATAATTAAGTTTAGTAATAGTGCTTTTGATTCCCTCCTCATCAAAATTGGGAAGATGATTATTGGCTAAAGAAAATATACCAAAATTATTCTCAGACAAAGTCGAAACTAGATTAGGGTCTATTCTAAAAACCATCTCACCATCTTTTATTTCCCGTCCTTGGAGAATTGGCCCCTCTAAATTGCCAAATACCAAATCACTTTTCCATAAAATATCTTTAGTTTTTTCAAAAGGATACTCAGGGGTATGTTTATCGATCTTATAGGCCACTCCGCGAGAAAGCATAATATCACCTACGGCTAAAAAGGAAACTTCTGCTGGTTTAGTAGTGGTGGTAGTTGGAATCGTTTTTGGATTAACTAAAAAATTAGTAGGAGTATTAAAATAGCTCCATAAGACAAAGAAGGAAAAAATAACTATCCCTACGGTTAAAAGTGATAAACTGGTTTTGATTAAGCGCATTTAAATACAGCTAAAAGTTGAAACCTAATAGAGCGGGTAACGAGATTCGAACTCGTGTAAACAGCTTGGAAAGCTGCCGCACTACCACTGTGCTATACCCGCATATCTTCATTTATAGCATAAAGGTTGCGGTTCAGTAAATACTAAATAAGTTTTAAACTCTTTTAGGCGTTATGCTTGATTTCTATTACATCTCCATCCTGAATTATATATTCTTTACCTTCTGTTCGAATAAGGCCTTCTTCGCGGGCCTTAGCATAACCACCTTTATCTAAAAGATTCTGCCAATTGATAACATCGGCTTTAATAAAATGCGATTCAAAATCTGAATGAATAACTCCTCCGGCTTTGGGAGCAGTCAGTCCTTTTTTAAGTGTCCAAGCTCGAGTTTCATCTGGACCAGTTGTGAGAAAGGTAATTAAATTTAAGAGTTTGTAAGATTCTTTTATGAGCATATCTAATTCGGAATCTGGTGGTAGTCCTAAGGCGATTCTTTCGTCTCGACTAAATTCTGAAGCTTCGAATTCAGTTAAAACGTCTATAATTAAATATGGCCAATTATTGTTTTTAAATTTTTCTAAAATACTATTGGAAACTTCTTCATCTTTACCATTTAAAAGATAAAGTCGTGGTTTCAATGTAAGGAGTTGATAACCATTTAAACATCTTAAATCGTCTTCTTCCCAGGCTTGTCCATAAAGAATTGCTCCAGCACTTAGAAAACTTTTAGCTTTCAGAAGGGTCTCTTGTTCTTCTCGAGCTCCTTTTATATTAGATTTAGCTTCTCCCTCTACTTCCCGTAAGCGTTTTTCTATCGTTTCTAGATCTTTTAGAGCTAATTCAGTATCCAAAATTTCTTTATCTCTAATTGGATTAATAGAATCTTCGGTATTGATAATATCTGTTTTAGCAAAAGCTCTTAGAACATATAAAACTGCATCAGTTTCCCTGATATTGGCTAAGAATTTATTACCTAATCCTTCTCCTTTGTTAGCACCTTTAACTAGACCTGCTATATCCACAAATTCAATGGTGGTATAAATTTTTTTCACTGAATTGGTAAGGACAGCTAATTTATCAACTCGCTCGTCAGGAACAGCTACTACTCCCACATTAGGATCTATTGTACAAAAAGGATAATTAGCAATATCAACCTGTTTTTTAGTTAGGGTTTGAAAAAGAGTAGATTTTCCTACATTGGGTAAACCGACTATTCCAATAGATAGAGCCATACAGTAATAATTTTAAATAAATAACTGAATTTCTAAATTATGCTTTTCTTTCCTTAGACATAAAAATGGCATTGGCGGCCACGGCACCTTCAGCACAGGCAGTAATCACTTGATGTAAATTATTAGAATTATTGGTGATGTCTCCTGCCGCCCAAATACCTGAAATATTGGTAGACTGAGCATTATCGACTACTATATATCCTTTCTCGTCAGTTGAAACACCAATTTTATTAGTGAGAACAGTATTGGGTACAACACCTATTTCTATAAAGAGTCCATCGACAGCTAGTTCGGTTGAATTATTGTACGGATTATCTAAGGTTACTTTTTCTAAATTATTTTCTCCTGAAAGTCCAATTATATTTGTGTTAGGAATGAGGATAATTTTCGGATTTTCTTTTACCTTATCTATCCAAACTGGATCACCTTTCAAATTCTCGCTTCTATATATCATATAGACCTTATCCGCTAATGTACTTAAAAGTAAGGCAGCCGTAATTGCACTATTAGCGGCTCCGATAACAGCTACTGTTTTCCCTTTAAAGAAATAAGCATCGCAAGTAGCACAGTAGACGACACCCTTACCAATATATTTATCTTCGTTAGGTAAATTTAAACGACGAGCTTGGCTGCCCGTAGCAATCAAAATATTCTTAGCTAAATACTCTTTGTCTTGAGACACTTTAATTTTAAAAACACCACTTTCGGAAGAAATATCTTTAGCATCATCCAAAATCGTTTCTGCACCTAATTCTTTGGCATGCTCATACATTTTTTGGCCCAATTCCATTCCGGGAATTTTATTAAAAGCAGGAAAGTTTTCTACTACCCAAGCTTCGGTAATCGTCCCACCAGGTAAACTACCTATAACCATGTTACTCATTTTGTAACGAGAAGCATAAATAGAAGCCGTCAGTCCAGCTGGACCAGAACCAATTATTATTAAATCGTAAAGTTTGTTTTCCATAGTGAAACTATTCTAACACACGTCACTTATAAAATAAAAAAGGAGGGGTGCCCATAGGACAACCCTCCGTGAAACTGTACTGATCAAACAATAAGAACTATTTCCCAGGCACCTCCCTTGCCATGAATAGTGGCGGGAACAACATCTTGCATTTCCTTCCCGAGGAAAGAATTACCTGGAGAAAGAAACGAACAAAGCTTTCTGTTGTTCTCTTCTGTAACGGAAGTGTCTACAAGAATAAAGTCTTCTTCTATTCTTGTAGATTGATCTCTGAGAAGAACCTTGGAACCAACGATGATTTTACGAGACATCGGCTAGAAACCAAGGTGCTTCTTCGATGATCTTGTCTATACCAATGGAGGCTTCTTTGGCCATCTTATCAGCCAAGCATTTGGTGAAAACAAGCCCTAATTGATAGACAATCGTTACGACAAAGTAGGGATTGTTCCTTCCATCTACGGAAGAATAGCAATCCTCGTCTGCAAAAAGTGATTGAGGATGCTGGTTTCCGTCATGAACACGAAGATCAACTCGTAGAATGATAATCGTGTTTTTGCTGTGAATCCATTTTGGAATCGACAGCAACACCATTTGGGCAAAGTCTCTTTGGTTGAAGTTGTCAGGATATCCTTCAACGGTAAAGGTGTGCGTATTCATGTATCACCTATCTGATTTTCTTTTGTCCATGATGATATCGATTTCTTCCAGAAGGTCTTCGGCTATTTTTTTAGCCAAAGTACTGGGAGTAATCTTGCCATCATCAAAAAAGGAAATCGGGGGGATATCATGAAGACGATCACCTTCTTCGATATCCTCTATATTGAAGAGTACCTCACCGAAATACAGACAGGGAAGAAATGTTGTACTTTCGACGATTTTCGAAATCGTAACTTCCATATCTCCGTATTTCTGAGTTAATACTGCTTGCGAACACTGAGATATCTTCTGAACGAGTGCAACACTCCTTGTCAACCATGCCCGTCTTCGAAGACTCATTTTCCTTCTAGATATTCGTCTCACAGGTTATCACTTCCTTTATCATCTGCTGGAATAGTGGCAAGAACCGCCCGGACACCTTCCTCGAGATATCTCCTCGAAATACTGGAGATGTTTTTGGCGGGAAAGTATATACGGACCACCCTAAACCCATTGGGATCCAAGCCAATTTCACCTTTGTGAAAAATGGGTTCGTCAGATGGCTTGAGTTCTACTTGCAAGTTTGTGGTACTGAGTCCTTGTGCAACGTCCTGTAGTGTATTGGGTAGTTTAGCCTTGATAGTCATAACAATCTCCTTTCGAGAGTAGTATTAAACTTCACAGACCTTATTAGAAACAGCCTGTGTCAGAAATGACAGATTATCCATATCGAACCTAGAGTGAAGGTCTATATAGAAAATATCACGACCATCCACTCGTTCTTTCGTGACGCTGTAGGGTACTTCTAGAAAATTGAAGCATCCGGTACGAACACGAAAGTGTATTCCTGAAAAGGATTCTTTCAAACATTCGAGAACAGGGGAGCAATTTGATAGAGCCGCTTCGATGTTCTTGTAAAGAGTCGCACCGTGATTGGGTTTATAATACAACTCAATATCGATGGGCTCATTACTTAAGCAGAGAACAAAATCCGCGTCTTTTCCATACATCTTTGGAATGTGTGGGGAAACATAGATTTCTTTTCCCGGTTTAGTAAGAAGATTCTTGATAGTTTCCGTGTCTGCGTCTAAAAGTAAGGCGCAATCATCACCATTCAACTGATTAATAAGTCTAATGGTGTGTTGGTCTAGACTTGGCATTTCACCTCCTTTCTTTTGAAGTATTTGAGTCGGATATTCGTGATAGTTTGCAACAAGTCATACCAGTCTCTTTCAAGTGAGAAATTGCAATCCACGTACAAAATTACTTGCATGTACGTGGATTTTGGAGAAACTTTGTACCGAACTTTGGAGAAACCGTTAGGGGTTTTATAAAATCTATAAACCTCTACGGCAAAAGACTTCCCCAAAAGTTTGGTAGCAAAATCTACTATCTCCATCTGACTAGAATTGATAGCTGAGCAATAGAGCTGAGCCCCTAAATCAATTATAGCCTGACGAAGATTTTCGTAAGGAATTACCCAATCTTGTTGAGTTAGCGAAGAGGTACGCTTTGGGCAGATAAGACAACTCTTGATAATTACTCCATAGCTTGAACAATGCTGGAAAACCTGGAAACCGAGATGGGCACCTGCATTGAAGCAACAAACCACATCCTTTTCAACGGGATAGATTCCTGAAGCCATCTTGACAAGTTTTCGAGCAAAACTAATCACGTAAGACTTACGTCCAGCCCTCTCTTCACAAAACTGAGGTATTGCACAATCAACAGTTAAACTCACCATGTAACCTCCTGACCTAATATTTTACTGTAAAAGAACACTTCAACAACTTTACTTGAAGTGCCAATATTTAACCACTTAAAATATTCTCTGTCAAATGTGCTCTATTCTAGGGCCATCCAGAGTATAAACATTATTAAAATACCTAGTAAAAAACTGAAAAATTCTAAAATAAAATGACCAAAATGCTTTTCTTCCTTAAGTTCTGGTATAAGATCAGAAGCTGCTAAATAGATAAAACTGCCAGCTACAAAAGGTAAAATATAATTATTTAAATTCATTAGCTTCGCTCCTAAGAAATAAGCTAAAAGACTTCCTAAAACAGAAGTTAAACTTATTAAATAACTATATAAAATAACTTTTTTCTTCTGAAGACCACTATAAATTAAAATGGCATTATCCCCTATTTCTTGGGGAACCTCGTGAATTAAAATACCTAATGTGGTTATCCATCCCAAGCTAGGGTTAACAATGAAACTCGCACCTATAGCTAATCCGTCAAAAAAATTATGAGCCCCATCGGAAATAAGACTTAATTTAGCTAAGGGTTTAAGGGGCTGTTGGGCAAAATCATTTTCTTCGCAATTTACTTCTGGACAATGGTGCCAATGAAGAAATTTTTCTAAAAGAAAAAATGTGCTAAATCCTATAAGGGCCATCAAGAAAGTGGGCATAACACCCAGAATTGTAAAACTCTCGGGTAAAATATGTACAAAAGCATCACCCAAAAGTGCTCCAGCAGCAAAAGCAACTAAAGATAAAAGTAAACTCAGTAATCTTTTATGATTAATGAGTAATAATCCAAAACTTACAAGAGAAACTAGGCTAACTAAAAAATTGGCTAGAAAAATAAAAAGTAACGTCATCTTATTGTAAGACAAAAATATTTTTAAAAGCTATATCACTTTCGACTTTAAAATTCTTGACAAGAGTTTCTGAGGGAATCCCTGAAATATTATTAATGGCAAGAGATCCATCTGGGTTTTTATCGGGAAGTTCTAAGTAGAAAGCGAATTCATCAGGACTACAACTGTTTTTTAAATTAGTAAGTGATTCATCAGGAGCAATGTGGGCCAAATGTCTACCGTTAGCTGTATCTAATTCTGTTTCCACGGCAAATGTTGGATCATAGCTTTTAACGTTGATCATTTCTACTCTAGCGGATTCGTGTTTATGTTTTACTTGTAATCTACCTATATCGGGTGCACGACCGCTGTTACTAATAATAAAATCAGTTCCCTGGAAAGCGTCTTCATCTGGATGAGCAAGAGAACAATTTAGACCCAAACTTTTAATCAAATGATAAGAGGCCGATTGCCCTATAATGCCCGCTCTTATTCCTTCAAAGGTGGGAAACATATCTTTCTCAATACTATATGTTTCATAAATTTTCCAGAAAATTTCTAATTCTTTTTCTGCGAAGCAATTGTCTATTAAATATTTTGAAAGTCTTCCTAAAGATTCTGCCAAATCTTGCAATGCCACAATTTTACTATCTCTTAAGGTATTTTTTTCGCTTTGATTTAAAGAATTGTTTTGCTCTAGAGCTTTCTTAATATTTTCTAGGGTACATTCTGCGTCAAAGATTGTAGGTAAAGTAAAAACAGCTTCTACTAAATCTTCTGAACCTTTTAGTTTTTCTCGCCATTCATTTTCTGATGAACCTTTGTTTACCCCTGTTACTTGGACGATTTCTTTACTTAATTGAGTAATAACTTCGGGTGTTAAAACTTTCTCTATAAATAGAGGCGATTTCTCACTGTTTGTCTTTTCTATCGAGGTAACTAATTTGGGAGCTTCTATCGGCATATGTGTATTTTTGATATAACAATAGCTTGATAATCAATTAGCTGTCAATATGGTAAATGATAAAAGTCATTAATTATAAAAGTAGTAAAAAACTATAAAAAATATTATACTTGCCAAATAATAAAGAATGTGACTTATAATTCAATTAATTTCATGAATAATAAGGAAAATAAAATTAATAACCTGGTTAAGGGTAAAAAGGTTCTAGTAGCTGGTTTAGGTATTTTAGGTGGTGGTTTGGCCACTACTAATTGGTTTTTAAAACACGGTTCCTTAGTTACTGTTACTGATTTAAAGAAAGCATCTGAATTAAAAATTTCTTTAAATAAAATAAGACCTCGCAAACAAAAAGTAAAATATACTTTAGGCAAACATGTAATAGCAGATTTTAAGAACAATGAACTTATCGTTGTTAATCCTGGTATGCCCCTTGAAAGTCTTTATCTTCAAGCTTCTCGTAATTCAAAAAGGCAAATTGAAAATGAAGCGTCATTGTTTTTTAAATTCAATACTAATCCTATTGTTGCTGTAACAGGAACCCGTGGAAAAACTACCACTGTTAATTGGATTGGTCATATTCTCAAAAGAAAAAATACTTCTACTATTATAGGGGGTAATTCTTCCGATGTACCCATGCTTTCTTTTTTAGACAACCTCAAAGATGGTCAACCAGTAGTTTTGGAATTAGGTGCCTGGCAATTGGAACTGGTAAAGGAAAATGGTCCCAGGGTAGCCATTATTACCAATCTGTATCCCGATCATCTTAATCGTTATGGTACGATGAAGGCTTATGCGAGATCTAAGGCCAACATTTTCAAAAGCCAAGGTAAAAATGATTATCTAATCTTAAACAAAGATAATCCTTGGACTAAATTTTTCTTAACCCTCAAACCCAAAAGTCAGCTATATTTTACATCTCTTAAAAAATTACCGAAGAGTTTAAATGGTTTATATGTGTTGGGTTCGGAATTGTTTTTTCAAGAAAACAATAAAATAATTAAACTTCTTGATATAAAAGATTTTAGAAATAATTGGGGAGAACATAATTTAATGAATCTTCTGGAAACTATGCTTGCAACCCATCTTTACGGTTTAGCATGGGTAGATATCAAATCGGCTATAAAAGACTTACCCCAAATTAATCTAAGACAAGAAATTGTTTACAAAAAAAATGGACTCACGATTATTAATGATAGTGCGGGTACGTCTCCAGATGCGACTATAGCTGCTTTAAAAAGGTTCTCACGAACTGGAGTTAATTTAATTCTTCTAACTGGAGGGACAAATAAAAATTTAGATTATGAAGACTTGGCTAAAACAATTAAAGCCAATCTACCAATAAATAATTTAATCCTTTTAAATGGTTCTGGAACTAGAGAATTAATAGAATCGCTTTATAGCATTCATTACAGTTCTAGTTATTTAGTTTTAGAAAATTTGGATGAATGTTTAAGGGGAGCTCTCGTTCGTCTAAAAGGAAAAAATAATATTATTTTATTTTCTCCAGGATGCGCTAGCTTTGAAAAATTCAAAAACGAATTTGACCGGGGAGCCAAATTCAATGAAACAGTTAAAAAATTATTAAACTAGTCTGGGTGGTGGGATGCGCGCCCACGATCTCGGCGTCCCGAACGCCGCGTGTTAACTACTGCACTACACCCAGGAAACTAAATTAAACTCTATAGAAATCTTTTTTTAATAAGCTACTCTTCTTTATTCCCATTGGCAACATAATACTTTTTTTTGATTTCAGTTTCCGATTCGTCTAGAGTTTCTTTATATATTTCTTTAGCTTTTTCTGAAAGAGTTAAAAGTTCACTATCAGTTTTTTCTTTTAACCCAGAAACTAATTTTAATAGATTCTCTTTAGTATTAATAGTCGGATCGTCAATAACTTTTTCTAGAAGTATTCCCAAAATATAACCCAAACGTGGACCAGGTTTGACTCCTTCTTTCATTAAGTCGTTTCCATCTACCTTAAGCATTCTAAGACTAGGGTTTTCTCCGTCTAGCTCTTTTAGAATTTTTTCTATTCTAAAAAGAAAATGGCGCAATTTAAACGGATTGGCTTTTGCACAACCAGAGCCAATTCTATCTGATTCCCTAACTTTGGCCAAATCTTCTATATTTTCTCTTCCTACATTAACTAATAATCTTCTGAGCGATGCGTCTGTAGTTATGTCCACTTCATAAAGAAAACCGTGATAACGTACCAGAGTATATATTTTAGAATATAAATCATTGCTAAAATGCAGTCTATTGGCAATACCTTTAAACATCTTGGCACTTTCCATTTCGTGATTATAGAAAGTGGCTTCCTTGCCTTCGCCTCCTTTACGACGTGGTTTGCCAATATCATGTAACAGAGCTGCTAATCTTACCTCCAAAGAATAATTATTTGAAACCGCATAATCCAAAGAATTAAGATTGTGTTCCCAAACAGTATAAATGTGATGCTTATTTTGAGTAACATTAATTCCTTCTTCTAACTCGGGTAAAAATAATTTTAAAAGACCGGTTTCCGAAAGTATTTGCACTCCCCATTTTGCTCGTGGTGTCATTATTATCTTAAAGAATTCATCACGAATACGTTCGGTAGAAATATTTTTAAGAAGAAGACTGTTTTCTTTTAAGGCTAAAAGAGTTTCAGATTCTATTTCAAAATTAAGGGAACAAGCAAAACGAATGGCCCTTATCATTCTTAGGGCATCTTCTTGGAATCTTTCGTTAGGGTTTCCAACGGCTCTTATTGTTTTAGTCTCTAAATCTTTTTCCCCGTCAAAATAATCCATTATTTGTATATCTGGAAAATCTAAAGCCAGTGCATTTACAGTAAAATCACGACGAGATAAATCTTCTTTCAAAGTTTGCACTGGTTTGATTTCGCTAGGATGACGATTATCTAAATAACTACCTTCACTTCTATAAGTAGTAATCTCTAAATTTTTAAGAGTAGGATCAGATTCTTCTGTAATGACATTGACAGTAAAAAATTGATTTTCATAAACACTATGAGGAAATAACTTTTGGATTTTTTCCGGTTTGGCACTAGTGGTTATGTCCCAATCGTGAACTGAACGATTCAAAAGCAAATCTCTTACACATCCACCCACTAAATAGGCTTCATATTTTTGAGTCCGTAAAAGAAGCAATGCCTCTCGCACTACTTTAGGAATTTCTATATTTAATTTAGATTTAGTTTCTGCCATATTTCCTAAATAATATACCATAAAGTTGAACCAACAAAAAACAGCCCAAGATCTCTACCCTCAAGAGATTGATGCTTAAAAAGCATATCTAGGGCGGATGTAATTGCCGCCTCTTGAGAAGAGAGACCCTGGGCTGTTTTTAAAAATCAGCGATTTAATATAAAGTACTCTATATTCAGTAGTGTCAACGAAAAAATTCGGATTTTTACTGGGAGATAAGGCTTGATTTCTAGAGGAGAAAAATGAATAAGTAACACTAAAAACAATTTTTTGTATTTACATTTTTCACCTCACAATGTAGAGTATAGCATAGGTTGCTTGTTTATGTCAATAGAAGACGGTTATAATATGAGAAAAGGTGTATATAAAGGCAACTGAAATAAAAAAGCGGCTTAAGCCGCTTTAATACTGCCAATTTAGAATACACAGACCTATATTTCTTCCAAGACCTGAAATCCATTCTTTGCCTCTAATTCTTCTAATCTTTTCTTCTTTGTAACCAATTCTTCTCGCTTATCCTCTAAATAATCGTCCTGAATAAGATCGTAGGCAGCTTTTTTAGTTGGATCTTCTTTAAATTTCTCTTGTAATCTCTCGGCTTTATTAATACTAGCTTCTAATTCCTTTATATCTAAAGAAAGTCGGGCCATATCCTCTATTTCCTGTGGCTCTTCAATATTGCCCTCTGTTGTAAGTGTTACATCTTCAGGGGTAAGATCGCTTGGTTCATTAGATTCTCCTTTAAATCCACCGTCAAACATATATTAAAAATTTATTTTTATAATTATAAGCAATTAAATCTTGTTTTACAAGTGTAATTGCCAAAATGTAGTTACTATTATAAGATGAGTTGTAGATTCATAAATTAATTTACGCCCCCATAGCTTAACGGATAGAGTACTGGTCTTCGGAACCAGTGGTGAGGGTTCGATTCCTTCTGGGGGCACATAGAATGAGATTGAAAATGGAAAACAAAATATCACCAGTTCTCAATTAGAACGATTAGCTCAAACACTTGGGGTTTCGGTTGATGAACTGTTAAAATAAATTCATGGAAGGAAAAACACATTACGAACGAATAGTTGGAGGAACTGAAGAAGAAAAAAGCTTAGCTTCCAAGACACTCCAAGAAGCCTTTGATAGAAGAAGTAAAAAACTTGCTGAATATGAAATTGAAAAAACTCCTGAAGATTTAGAAATTCTTCAAAAAATAGAAGTTATTGTTGATAGTATCGTGGCGCGATATGGCGGTGAACCAAAAGCCCTTCCGCTTGATCATATTTATATTCTTAGGCCAGATAGCGTTTTAGACATGACAGAGGGCAGACTTGTTGGTGGCATTCATAAACCGATAGGACTTAAGGTTGGTGTTGAAAAAGGAAAATCTAAGTTATTATTTGCAGACATTCTTGCTCATGAGTTATTTCACTTGAAATCATACAAGTCAGCTCGTGTCGGAAAATCTGGAGAAGATGTGCGTCTCTATCGCAGTGGACTTTCCATGATTGATAAAAGAGACCCTAGTGAAGAAATGGGCGATGAAAAAGAATATTTTGCCATGCTTGAAGAGGCCATTGTTGCCGAGTGTACAAAAAAGCTTCTTGATGAAATCAGTACGGATAGCGTTTTTAGTGAAGAAGCTCAAGCGATTAGAACGTTTAGAAATTGGGTTGAGACATACTACCATAGCAGTGGAATATCAGAAGAAAAAATAAAAGAGTTTGGAAAGGAATTAAGATATATTCCCGACCCTCAAGATACAGTAGAACGAGTACTTGCTTTTTCTAAGGATGAGGAACAAAGACAAACATACGCGGCTGGAATATTTGGTGCCTTGTATGAAAAAGGAGAAGTAAAAACAGTAGAAAGGTACGCAGAACGAAAAAAGTTATATGAACTTCTTGATAAATTGGTTATCAATTCTGGTGGAAAATTCAAAAACCGAGACGAAGTTTTTGAGATCTTTGCGAGGGCAAATTTTTCAGGAAATTATTTATCACTCGCTCGTACAGTTGAAGGGATTTTAGGAAAAGGGTCATTTAGAAAATTAGCAGAAGAATTTAGTGTGGAACCAAAAAAAGATTAGTACTGGTCTTCGGAACCAGTGGTGAGGGTTCGATTCCTTCTGGGGGCACATAACTGTATCGAAAAGTCTAAAAGTATTATTGATTTTTGGTTTTAAATGTTATAGATTAAACAGGTATTGTTTCCCACTCATAGCTCAATGGTAGAGCAGCTGCCTCTTAAGCAGTTGGTTGAGGGTTCGAATCCCCCTGAGTGGACTACTTAAAAAAGAACCATATGGTTCTTTTTTAATTGCAAAGATCAATATTATTTTAAATACTATCTAGTAATTGAGCCACTCTCATCTTAATGTATTCATTAAAAATTAACTTGATACCGTTTCCATCCAAATACCAATTCGAAGCGTTATATTTAGAATCACAACAAACTCGAGTAATTTTCCCGTTATCAATATATTTGTTTAAGGTAGCAGAACCACGTCTCATTAAATAAGGAACGGCTACAATTAAATAATCTTTATGTTTAATATCGGTTTTATCTAAAATGTTTAGGGCCGATCTAACATTGTCAGGTACAGTGATAGAAGTATCTTCTATTATAATATTTCCCTCGCTCACCCCCATTTGAATAGCCATCTCTCTATCGGCAACCGCTTCAGGGATATCATTCCCTTCTTGATTATAAGAAGGGTGGTTACCAGTAAATAATATATAAGGAGCAAACCCATCTTTGTATAAATCTACTGCTTTTGTTACTCGGCTGATAGCTTTTCCTCCAAAAACAAAAATAATATCACTTTTAATCGGTTCATCTTGTTTAGAGAGATAATTATATAAATTATCTAGCTCTAATTTATAAGAGACAGTATCTTTCATTATTAAAGAAGAGACTTTGTCTATTATAACCTCCCCTTCTGTTAAAACTTCTTCTGGTTTGATATTTGTATCAAAGATAGTTGATTTAATATCCACTCGTGAAAGAAATTCTCTTATTGGGGTAAACTCGATTTGATTAAGGGTTTCCTTATTTTCAGGAACAGGCCTTTGCGACTCGTTCGGTAGAATATGCTCATTCAAAAAAATCTGCAGTTGGTAAATGCGATTGTCCACCTTTATTAAAATGAGAGTCTAAATCCATATTTATTAAAAGATATTCAAAAATATAATTTTATTTTTCTTTCATGCGACGACCATGAAAGGCTCTATAGGTTTCCTTAAGTTCTTTATCGGTTAGATGTGTATATACTTGGGTGGTAGTAATAGAAGAATGCCCTAACATCATTTGTACTGAACGTAAATCAGCACCATTTTGAAGTAAGTCTGTGGCAAATGCATGTCGCAATGTGTGAGGTACAACATCTTTTGTGATACCAGCACTAGCGGCGTAATATTTAACCAATCTTTCTATCGAACGAGTGGTTAGTGCTTTCACACTAGTTTTACTTTGATTAAATCCGGTGGAAACAAAAAGATATTCTTCCATGTCTTGGCGCTTATCCATATAATTAGCCAAGGCCGCCTTGGCTCTATCAGATAAAAATACTACTCGTATCTTGGAACCCTTGCCTTTAACGGAAAATTCTCCTGTTTTTAAATTTATAGAATCTTTCTTAAGCCCAGCCAATTCAGAGACACGGAGACCTGTAGAAAATAATGTTTCTAAGATTGCCTTATCACGTAAGCCCTTAATATTTGATGTATTGGGTTGGTCTAAAAGGCGCTCTAATTCCTCGGAGCTTATAAGATTGATTTCTCTCATGGGCATTTTAGGGAGTTCTACCTTATCGGCAGCGACTACGGGCACGTCTCTTTTAGATAAATATTTAAGTAAATTACGAAGGGCTATTATATAGTAGGTCTGAGTATTTTTTTTAAGATTCTCTTCACTTCCTTCTATTATTACCCTATTAAGCCACAACCTATACTGTCTAATCATATCCGCCGTTATATCTTGTGGTGTTAGTTGTCCTTCTTTTTTATTAGTAGCAGCGCAGAGCCAATCTGTAAAACGTCTCAAATATCGCTCATAATTTTCTCGAGTTTTTCGGCTTCTATTTTTTTCTATCTCTAGATAGTCGAGATAGTCAGTTATGTAAGTAAGTAAAGCTACCATATTTTTACTATAAAGAGTTTATACATTTTGCGACATTAAAGCAAGATTCCAAGGGCATTTATTGCTAAAAGACATAAAATATGTTATCCTAAAAAAGTTAATATTTAACGTATAAGTAAACAAAAGAAAAGAGATATGTTAAAACCTCAAAAGAAAATCAAGGTTATCGATGAATTCAAAGTTCACAAAACAGATACCGGTTCCACAAATGTTCAAATAGCGCTCTTAACCGAGTCCATTGAAGAGCTTACAAAACATTTAAAAACTCACAAGCAAGACGTGCATTCACGTCGAGGTCTTTTAGGTATGGTTTCTAAAAGAAAGAGACTTATGAATTATTTAAAAAAGACTGACCCTAAAAAATATACTGCTTTAGTCAAGAAATTGGGTTTGAATGCTTAATAGTTCAATTGTTTGTAGTTGAAAGTTATTTTAAAATCAGTTAATGCTTATCTCTAATAAATATCAAAGAGTTTTGGTCTTGATAGACGCGCAAAATCTTTATCACTCAGCCAAAAATCTTTACAAGGCGCGTATAAATTTCGCAAATCTTTTAAAAGAAATCGTTAAAGACAGACAATTAGTGAGGGCCATCGCTTACGTTGTTAAGTCTGATGAACCTGGCGAAAGTCTGTTTTTTGATGCTTTAACTAATGCCGGTATAGAAATGAGAATGAAAGACCTCCAAGTCTATCCCGATGGTACTAAGAAAGCCGATTGGGATGTAGGTCTAGCCGTAGATGCCATTCGTTACAGCAATCTAATGGACGTAATAGTATTGGCAACTGGCGATGGTGATTTTATTCCTCTGATTGAATATTTAAGACAACAAGGAAGAAATATAGTAGTAGCCAATTTTGGTCGAACAACCTCTTCCAAGTTTAAAGAGTTAGCAGATGAATTCATTGATTTAGATAAAACTCCAGGAAAATTTTTAATGTTTTCAAATAAAATGCGTCCATCTTTCAGAATCAGAAAGTAAAACACAAAAATATAGGTACGTGGGTTAGAAACGAGGAGAAGGATTAAAAACAAAATTGAAAAAATTATATGGAAAAAAGAAATTATACAACCACCTCTGGTGGGAAATCGATTAATCTCGAGATAAATAACATGGCCCAACAGGCCAATGGTTCTCTAATTGCTAAAATGGGCGAAACCACTATTTTAGTTACGACTACTGCTGGTTCCAATGATCGTTTCGAATTGGATTACTTTCCCTTAAGTGTAGATTATGAAGAGAAGTTCTATGCCGCTGGAAAAATTTATGGTTCTCGTTTTGTTAGACGTGAAGGGCGTGCTTCTGAAAATGCTGTTTTAGTCGGTCGTTTAATCGACAGAACCCTCCGTCCATTATTTAATGGTCACCTGCGTCGCGAAGTACAGATTATAGTGACTTGCTTATCTTTAGACGAGGAAAATGATCCAGATATTTTAGGAATTTTAGGTGCATCGGCTGCATTATCTATCTCAAATATTCCTTGGAGTGGGCCCGTGGCTGCCGTACGTATTGGCTACACTTCCGAGGGTGAATTCATTGTGAACCCCGCTTTTTCTGAAAGGGATAGTTTGATTTTAGATATGGTAGTTTCTGGTAACCGCAACAAGGTTAATATGCTAGAAGGTGGGGCTAAAGAATGTAGCGAAGAAATAATCGGTAGGGGTATGGAAATAGCTCAAGAGGAAATAAATAAATTAATTGATTTCCAAGAAGAATTAATTAAAGCAGAAGCAAAACCAAAACTGATTCTTCCCTTAGCCGAATTACCTTTAGAAAAAGCAGCTGTTATTAAGAATTTTTTGAATGACAAATTAGAATCAGCTATTTTTAATTACGATGGTAATAGACGTTTGAACCATGAACAATTAAAAACTATCGAGGATAGTCTCTATACTCATCTTATAGAAGAAGAAAAATGGAGTAGTGATGATTTGAAGTTGGTAGATATATACATAGAAGAAGAAATAAATAATTTAGTTCATAGAAAGGCTATAGAAGAAGAAAAGCGTCCTGATGGAAGATCCTTAACGGAAATTAGACCAATTGAAATTTCTTTAGATATACTCCCCCGTGCTCACGGTTCAGCTTTATTTATGCGCGGAGAAACCCATGTTCTTTCAGTGATTACCTTGGGCGCTCCTGGGGACGAACTTACTATTCAGGGCATGGAAATTACAGGAACTAAAAAATTTATCCATCATTACAATTTCCCTCCCTACTGTTCTGGTGAAACTGGCCCTATGAGAGGACCTGGAAGAAGAGAAATCGGTCACGGTGCATTAGCTGAAAAAGGTGTCTTTCCTATGATACCCACTACCGAAAATTTCCCCTATACAATTAGAGCTGTCTCCGAAGTTTTATCTTCTAATGGCTCTACCTCTATGGCTTCTACCTGTGCAACTAGTCTAGCTTTAATGGCCGCTGGCGTACCTATTAAAGAATTAGTAGGTGGTGTTGCCTGTGGAATGATGTCTGATTCGACGGGGAAATACAAACTCTTAACTGATATTCAAGGACCAGAAGACCATCATGGAGATATGGATTTCAAAGTTTCAGGTACTCGTAATGGTGTGAATGCTATTCAAATGGATGTTAAAGTAGACGGGGTTAGTGTAGAGATTCTTAAAGAAGCTTTTGCCAATTCTCACAGGGCTCGCTTAGAAGTATTAGAGAAAATGTATCAAGTAATTTCTGAACCTAGAAAAGAATTATCTCCTCTGGCTCCAAGAATTTATACCTTACATATTAATCCTGAAGTCATAGGCAGCTTAATCGGCCCTGGCGGGAAAAATATAAATCAAATCATAAAAGAAACAGAGACTACTATTGATATTGAAGAAGATGGTACAGTATATGTAACCGCCGTTGATAAAGATGGTGCCGACAAAGCCATTCTCATGATTAATAATTCAACCAAAAGTTATAGCGAGGGAGATATCGTTGAGGGTAAAGTTAGCCAAATAAAAGATTTTGGAGCTATTGTTGATTTAGATGCTAATCATGATGGTCTTTTACATATCTCCGAAATGGCCCCTTGGCATGTTAATAATGTTACTGATGTTGTTAAAATTGGAGACGCCGTTAAGGTAAGAGTTAAAAAAGTAGAAAATGGCAAACTGTCTCTTTCCATGAAAGAATTTAATACTATGCCAGAGCCAGCCAATAATGGTAGTGCCCCCTCTTCCTATACACCACGACCCCATAGAGATTTTGGGGGCAGTGGTAGTCGCCCACCGAGGAGAAATTATTAAAGTTAATTTACATAAAAACACTCTATTTGAAAGATAGTGTGTTTTTTCTTTTGACTTTTAATATTCATAACCTTATAATGTATCTATAAATATATATTATGGATAATAATAATTTTGGGTCACAATTTAGTTCAAATACTCCGACCGATCCTAAGGGACAAGAAGATAATCGTTTTGCTCCTCCTCCGAATAATATTTTTATCCGTACAATGAATAGCGACATGGAATCCCTCAAAGATAATGGAGGCTCTCTTCCATCTTTTGAGGCTCCCAATGCTACTTTTGGACAACCAGCTTCACCAATTCAACAACCGCCCATGGTAGAAGCTACACCGATTAAACCAGAAGAACCAATCAACCCCTTTGCCCAATCGATAGAACCTAATCCTTTCCCACCTGCTCAACCAGAAAATACACCAATAGAGAATATTCCTCCTACTGAAGATAGTAATACCGAACCGCCTAAAAAGAAAAAACTACCTGCTTATCTTTTAATTATTCTAGGCTTGGTCATCTTGGGCGCTGGAGGATTTGCTGTTTACAAATTTGTTTGGCCTAAATTTTTCAAACCAAAGACTCCTGCTATTGTTGGTACTGGATTTAAATGTGGATGCGATGCAAGCAATTTCCCCACTTGTACTGCTACTGGGGTCGGAAATGATTGTACTAACGCAGGTGAATGTGTTTGTGAACAGATACCAACTACCACCACAACCACCCTTCCACCTACACCCTATATAGAAATTCCTGGAAATGCTACTACCCCTTTGGCTATCTCTTCTCTATCGGTAAATTTTTCAAATAAAACTTTAGCTACAGCTATCCTCGCTATGATTAAAGCCGAAGTGAATAAAGCTACTCCCGTTAATACCTTAAAACCAATTCGAATAGATTATAAAGGAGAATATTTAGATACTAGTGAAGTGGTGGCGGCTCTTTTTAAAAATGTGCCAACAGATTTATCTAGTTATTTGAGCCGTAGATATGCTGTATATGCCTATTACGGTAATCTAGGTCCAACACTAGGATTTATGGTAGAAGTTACTTCGCCCGATGCAGTAAAAACAGCCATGACTAATTGGGAAAAGAAGGGTATGCTAGATGGATCAGTTAATTTATTCTTAAAAGCAGTAGTGAAACCAACAACTATCGCTTTTAAAGATAGGATATTACCAATAGGAGGTACTGCTCGTTATATAGCTTACAAGACTAAAAATACTGAATTGAATTATATCGTCTATAATAATTATTTAATTATTACCACCGGAAAAGATAACCTTGAGGCTCTAATAAATAATCTAGCTACTCCTTAAAAAGATTCTTTAAACCCCCTTTCTAGGGGGTTTTAATTTGGTTGCTATTTTGAGCTTTTTTGACTATAGTAGTTCTTACTAAGTAAATTCTATAATTGCACAATGAATAAAGTAAAAATACCTAAAGTTAAAAATACTCAGAAATGGAGTGCTATTTTGAAACAAACGAGCCAAATACTGTTTCTAGTTTTAGTAGTGGCTTTTTTAATTAGTTCTTTTTCTAGTAAAGGTCAAAATAATTCGATTACCTTATCTGAATTAGCCCAGAAAATAAATCTCGGAGAAATTAGTAAAATAAATGTAACTAGTACAGATATTAC
>JBAQYG010000046.1:0-4444 GCA_049299915.1 Minisyncoccia bacterium
CTATGATAGTGGCCCATATTGATCCAACTATTAACAAAATAGTTTTAATCTCTATCCCTAGAGATTTAGTGGTAGTGGGAGAAAATAAAACCTTTATAAAATTAAATGGTGTTTTTTGGTTGACCAATGAAAAAAATCCTAAGATTTTTATCCAGCCCGACTTCTCTTCTATCAAGCAACAACTCGAGAATATAACTAATTTGCCAATTCATTATGCTACTATTTTTGATGTGGAAACTGTAAGGGCAATGGTTAACGGATTAGGAGGATTAAATGTTTATATTAGTGAAAAAGTAAGTGATCCTACTTTAGCTGATTCTACTGGCACTGGTAATTATTTCACTTTGGAACCTGGTTGGCGCTATCTGGATGGGAATATGGTGGTTTCATTAGTAAGAAGCCGTTATGCCAAAGACGGCGACTTCTCTAGAATTAAACATCAACAAGCTGTATTAACGGCACTGGGAGAAAAATTGAAAGATCTCAATCTTTTAACCGATGCGAATAAACTTCTTAACATTAAAGAAGGTATTAGCGGACATTTTGCTTCTGATTTAAGTAACAATCAACTTTTTACCCTGGCTACAATATTGGCTAAAATACCTAAAAGCAACTGGTCTTTCGCTACTCTTTCTTTCAATGGATCTGACCCACTTCTTTATTCTAGTAATGTAGCTACTAATACTGGCTATGCTTACGGATTAGTGCCTAAAATGGGTATGGGCAACTATTCTGCTATTTGGGATTATATAAGTAAATTAATTAAGGCTTAATGACTCAAAAAATTTGGCTTTTGTACGGATTAGGAAATAAGGATTCAAAATATCAAAATACTTACCATAATTTAGGTTGGCTTTTTTTAGATTGGCTCTCTAAAACTAATGGCCTCAAAACCGAAGCCTGGCAATCTGTTTGTAAGGATAGATTTCTTATAACTAAACTTCCCAGCGAAAGCTCTCAAAAAGATATGCCAATAGTATTATTAGCCAAGAGAGTTGGTTATATGAATGAAAGTGGTGAGAATTTACCTATGCTTTTAAAATATTTAAAAATAGATATAAATTCATTAGTGGTTATACAAGACGATAGTGATTTAAGTTTTAGTAATTATAAGCTCTCTTGGAATAAAAACGATGCTGGTCATAAAGGAATTATTTCTGTAAATAATACTTTAAAAACTAAGGCTTATTGGCGATTACGGTTAGGCTCTCGTTCGATTGAAAACAAAGCCAAAGCGATGGCCTTCGCTTTGAAAAAGATTCGTAAAGAAGAATCTACTCTTCTAGATGAAACTTTTCAAAAAGGATTTGATGAGATTATGAAACTAAAATAAGCAATTAAAAAACTAGCTTTAAGCTAGTTTTTTTGGTTTATCCTAAGATTAGAATGGCACCAGAAATAATAGATGCTAATAAGGTTTGCCAAACGATATTTTTAGTTGATTCATTTTCTTCTCTACCTTTAAATCTTTCGTGAAAATAAAAACTCCAAAGCATAAGGAAAATGGCTTGGCCGAAAGGATTGATCGGTAAAAGGGCTCCTAACCAAGCAAATTGAGTAATAACCAAAAGGTAAACTAAGTCTTGCAAGAGATTATTGCCTAAACAAGCAGTCTCATTATTTGCTATTTGGAGCAAAAGACGAAAACCACTAATAAGAAAAAGCAGTCCTAAACCAAAAGCTAAAAACTGACTTAAACTATATATCCAGAAAAACCAACTGAAAACTAATAGCCAAAAAAAGATTTTTAAACGTAATAGATAAGAAAAGAGTTTATAATCTTTGCGATTTAGTTGGAGTAAGAAACTCCCATAGAGAAAACCAAAGATAATTAAAGAGGTTGTTTTGTTAGTAGTACTTTCTAGGGCTAAACTTAGAAAAGCAATGAACGCTAAAAAATAAGTATTATGCCAAGCTAAACCACTAATCAGTTTCCAGGCTGCTAATATGGCTATTACAGAAAGGAAATATAGCCAAATGGGCCAATTAAAAAGCAATCCAAAAAACACGACAAGACCATAGACGATACCAAAAAATATGATACTTGGTTTCATTTTATTTTTTTAGAGCCGTGAGCTTTAAAATATCATTCTCTACCCCCACGTGCCAATGAGAATTATTTTTGGCTGAGCCACTAACTATCTTGTCTGCTAAAGAGTCTAGAATGTTTCTTTCGATAAAACGTTTTAAAGGTCTGGCTCCATACTCTGCATCATAACCATGAAGAGCAATATAATCTTTGGCTTTTGCATCCAAAATAATAGAAATATCCTTTATCGTTAATCGTTTATTAATTTGTTCTATTTGTAAATCTACTATTTTACGAATATCTTCCAAAGATAAGGGATTAAAAACTATAATTTCATCTAGACGATTCAAAAACTCTGGTCTGAATTTTTCTTTCAGAGATGTTATTACTTTATCTTTGTATTCAGCTAGTGAGGGAATTTCTTTTTTATCAGACTTCGAAAAACCAAAATGATTTTGAGCTGTAATATATTCACTACCAGCATTGGAAGTCATAATAATAATCGTATTTTTGAAATTCACCGTTCTCCCCTTACCATCAGTTAATCGGCCATCATCTAAAACCTGAAGGAGAATATTGAATACATCAGGATGAGCTTTTTCTATTTCATCAAACAAAATAAGACTATAGGGGCGATGTTTTACTTTTTCGGTTAATTGCCCGCCCTCATCATAGCCAACATATCCCGGCGGCGAACCAATGAGTCTGGCAACAGTATGCTTTTCCATGTATTCTGACATATCGAATCTAAGAATGGCTTTTTCGTCATTAAACATAAACTCAGCCAAGGTTCGAGCTAATTCTGTTTTCCCGACACCAGTAGGTCCCAAAAACATAAAAGAACCTATGGGTCTATTTTCTTCGGTAATACCCGAACGGCCACGTCTAATAGCTCTGGCTATAGAACTAACGGCTTCTGTTTGTCCTATAACTCTACCTCCTAAAAGGTTTTCCATCTGCATAAGCTTTTGGGATTCGTTCTCAATCATTCTAGTAACTGGAATACCGGTCCATTTAGATACTATTATGGCTATATTCTCTGCCGTAATTTCTTCTTTGAGATAATGTTTACCTTTCTTTCTGAGGGTATTTAATTTGTTTTGAAGTTCTAACAATTCTTTTCCTTTGAGAGGTATGTCACCATACAAAATTTTGCCAACTTTTTCGAGCTGTCCTTCTCTCTCATAAGTTTCTACTGCCTCTTTAGCTTGGCTAATATCCCTATTGAGATTATTTATTTTTTCTACAGCTTCTCTTTCTTTCTGCCAATCGCCTCTCATTTTTTCTACTTCTTTTCGATAATTTTCTATCTCATGAGCCAAACCCTTGTCTCCCTTGCTAATACTAGCTGCTTTATTAATTTCCATACGCCTTAGTTCTCTCTCAGCATTTTCCAAACCTTGGGGCGTACTATCAATCTCCAACCTAAGAGAAGAAGATGCTTCATCAATTAAATCGATTGCTTTATCTGGCAAAAATCGATCGGTAATATAACGAACGGATAAATCAACGGCTGCTCTGATGGCTTCATCGGTAATTTTTAAACCATGATAGGTTTCATACTTTTCTTTTAAGCCCTCAAGAATTGCAACTGTATCTTCGGGGGTAGGTTCTTCCACTATTACTGGCTGGAAACGTCTCGCTAAAGCCTGATCTTTTTCTATTGAGTTGCGATAATCATTAAAAGTAGTCGCTCCGATTGTTTTGAATTCTCCTCGGGAAAGAACTGGCTTTAGTAATGTAGCGGCGTCAATAGAACCTTCAGCCCCGCCAGCCCCTACAATTACTTGAAGTTCATCTATAAAAACTATAACTTGTCCTTTTAATTTTTTAATTTCACCGAGAACGGCTTTTAATCGTTCCTCGAATTCTCCCCTAAATTTAGTACCAGCGATCATACTGCCTAAATCCAGAGAAACTATCTTCTTATTTTTTAAAGATTCTGGTACCTCGTTTTTAATAATTCTTTGGGCTAAAGCTTCTACAATGGCTGTTTTACCAACTCCTGGTTCGCCAATCAAAACCGGATTGTTCTTGGTGCGCCTAGAGATGACCTGCATCACTCTACGAAGCTCTGCTTCTCTTCCTATCACTGGATCTAACAAATTTTTTCGAGCCATTTCGGTTAGATCAATGGAATATTTTTCTAAAGCTTTGAAGCTAGCTTCTGGATTATCATTACTAACCGTTTCTCCATTACGGGTAATTTTTAAATTTTCTAAAAGTTTATTAGAGCTAAGCCCTAAACTTTTAAATAAATTATTGGCACTATTCTCGGTCAAACTAATGGCTATAAAAAGATGCTCACAAGCTATATACTCATCACCTATTTCTTTGAGCAATAAATGGGCTTTTTCAAAAATCTGAATTACTTCCGGGGTTAAATATAGTTGACCAAAACTAGCACTCTTAGCT
>JBAQYG010000047.1:0-7810 GCA_049299915.1 Minisyncoccia bacterium
AAACAAAGCAATTTAACTTTAGAAGAAATTGCTTCTAAAGTAGATCTCATTGCCGTTACCTATGGTCCAGGACTTAAGCCGGCGCTCTTAGTTGGTGTTAATTTTGCTAGAACTATTAGTTTTTTATGGCATAAACCACTTTTAGGAGTCAATCATTTAGAAGGACATCTCTTTGCCAATTTTATAGATTTTGAATTTAAAACAGCTCCCAAATTATTTCCCGCCCTTTGTCTTCTAGTTTCTGGTGGTCATACACAAATAATTTATCTTCAAAGTTTCACTAAGTATAAACTTTTGGGAGAAACTCTAGACGATGCTGCTGGTGAAGCCTTTGATAAAGTAGCCCGTCTTCTTAATTTAGGTTATCCTGGCGGTCCTTTTATATCTAAAGCCGCTACGTATGGAAATAATGCAAAATATCCTTTTCCTAGGCCGATGCTCGATAGGCCCAATTATGATTTCAGTTTTTCAGGCCTAAAAACAGCCGTTCTTTATACAGTCCAAAAATTAAAAATAAAACCGAAACCTTACGATATTTCTAAAAAACCAAACAAAATTGTAGCTGATTTAGCTGCTTCTTTCGAAACTACGGTTGTAGATACTCTGGTAACCAAAACTATTAGAGCTGCTAAAGAAAAAAAAGTTAAATCCGTTTGGATTGGAGGAGGGGTATCGGCCAATACTAAACTAAGAGAAGTTTTGGGAGAAAGATTAAAGAAAGAAATTCCGAATATTCAATACTTTGTTCCCCCTATGGCATTAACCACCGATAATGCACTAATGATTGCTGCTGCAGCCTATTTAAAGCATTTAGAGGGTGATAAAAGTAGTTGGCACGATTTAGATGTTTGTGCTAATCTGACAATAAAGTAGGTCAAATATTTAAGAAAAAATAATTGTTTTAAGGTAAAAACATTGTTAGACATGTCCAAAGAAAATATTTTAGAAAATACTAGTTATAATCCTCTTCAAATAGAAAAAGAAATCTATGCTACTTGGTTGAAGAAGGGTTGTTTTAATCCGGATAAACAATCTCAAACCAAAAAGAAAAGTTTTACAGTAGCCATGGCCCCACCTAATATTACGGGTTCTCTCCATATGGGTCATGCTCTAGAAAATACTCTCACAGACATAGTTGTCAGAAAAAAAAGAATGGAAGGCTACAATGTTTTGTGGGCTCCTGGCATAGATCATGCCGGTATTGCTGCTCAAAATGTTGTTGAAAAAGAATTACGCAAAGAAAATTTAAGTCGTTTCGATTTAGGCAGAGAAAAATTCGAAGAAAGAGTTTGGCAGTGGAAAGAAAAATCTGGAAATACCATCTTGGAACAGTTTAAAACTTTAGGTGTTTCCGCTGATTGGTCAAGATTAAGATTTACTTTAGATATTCCATATCAAAAAGCAGTCCAAAATGCTTTTATTCATTATTACGAAAAAGGTCTTATTTATAGAGGCAATCGAGTTGTGAATTGGTGCCCAAGATGTCATACGAGCATTTCCGACCTCGAAGTAGAATACAGAGAAGAAAAAAGCAGTCTATGGTATATCAAATATCCGCTTAAAAAAGGTGGTTATATTACTGTGGCTACTACTCGACCAGAAACCATGTTAGGAGATACTGCTATAGCAGTTGCCCCGGGAGACAAACACTATGTGAATTTAATAGGAGAATACGCAGTCTTACCTATCATGGATAGAGAAATTCCTATAATAGCGGACAAAGCTTTAGACAAAGATTTTGGTACCGGAGCTTTAAAAGTTACTCCTGCCCATAGCCCTATAGATTTTGAGATAGGTCAAAGACACAATTTAGAATTCATAAGCGTCATTGACGATTTTGGCCGTTTTAATTCGGCTACACCAGAAAGATACCAAGGATTAAAAATGATAGAAGGAAGGGCTAAGGTTTTAGAAGAATTAAAAAATTTAAATCTTTTAGAAAAAATAGAAGATTATGATTTAAGCTTGCCAGTTTGTATGCGTTGCGGAGCAGAAATCCAGCCCCAAATATCTAACCAATGGTTTTTAAAAATGGAGAATTTAGGCGTGGTGGCAGCCAAAGCAGTTAAAAGCAAAGCTGTTCAAATAGTTCCTAAAAATTTTGAAAAAACATATTTTGATTGGCTCAAAAATGTTAAGGATTGGTGTATTTCCCGACAAATTTGGTGGGGACATAGATTACCAGTTTGGTATTGTACTTGTGATACAAAACAAATTTCCCCTGTTATTTCCATTGATAAACCCAAGAATAAATGTTTAAAGTGCGGTAAGAATGAATGGGTACAAACAGAAGATGTTTTAGATACTTGGTTTTCTTCTGCTCTTTGGCCTTTTGCCGTATTGGGTTGGACGGGGGATAAAAAAGCTGATGATAAATGCAAAGATTTTAAAACCTACTATCCAACCAGTTATATGACAAGTGCTAGAGATATTTTTCATCTCTGGATTACTCGCATGATTTATTCTGGCATAGAATTTACTGGCAAAGTTCCTTTCAATAAAGTGTACATTCATGCCACTGTGATGAATAAAGAGGGGAAAAGAATGTCCAAGAGTTTAGGAACAGGAGTGGATCCACTACTATTAATTAATACTTATGGAGCCGACGCCACTCGCTTCGGCCTAACTTGGCAAGCAACGGGAGTGCAAGATATTCGTTTTAACGAAGAATTTATTCTTAGTGGTAAAAAGTTTTTAAACAAACTCTGGAATGCTTCTCGTTTTGTGATTTTAAATCTGAAAGATAAAACTTATTCTGATAAGAAACCAACCAGTTTGAAACTTAACAAATATGACAAACAAATTCTTACTAAACTAGGTAAGATTATAAAACAGACAAATACTGATTTAGACAAAGAAAGATTCGGTCAGAGTTTGCAGAATCTCTATCAGTTTTTTTGGCATGATTTCTGTGATCTTTATTTGGAGCAAAGCAAGAAATCTCCTAGCCCTGAAACTAATCAAGTTTTGTATTATGTTTTAGAGAATTGTTTGCGACTATTCCATCCTTATATTCCTTTTGCCACAGAATATATTTGGCAGCTTTTACCTGGCAAGGCAACATTATTAATCACTGAATCTTGGCCTAAAGTTTCTTAAAAATATGGAAAAGGCTCTAGTTTTTATTGGTTTCAATATTCTTAGTCTTTTACCAATTCTTTTTTGGCTTTTTTTCTTTCTCTGGCAAGACAGGAAAAAACCAGAACCTAAAAAATGGTTGTTCGGTGTTTATTTAAGTGGCTTTCTAATTGCTCCGCTTATTTGGCTATTAGAAACTAGTTTTTTTCAAAACGGAGCACTTTTTAGCCCTGATCAATTGTTACAAAAAAGTTTGTGGCTTTGTTTTAGTGGGGCACTCATAGAAGAGTCAATTAAATTCTTAGCTGTTTATCTTATCATTAAACGGAATACCCATTGCGACGAATCTACGGATCCTATTATTTACCTAGTAACAGGGGCTTTAGGTTTTGCTAGTTTAGAAAATATTTTAGCTGCCTTTTCCTTTGCGATCAGTAAAACAAATTTCGTAGAATTAATAAGTCTCTTAGGGGGAAGATTCTTGGGAGCCAATTTCTTACATGCGCTCATGGCTGTCATTATAGGCACAGCTTGGGGATGGGGAGTGAAGCGCTGCTATAGTCCTCAACGTACAACTAAGTTTATCTTCTTTGGTCTGGGTCTAGCCATCTTAATTCACATGCTTTTTAATTACTCGCTGATCACTTCTCAAACTTATCTTATTTTGCCCATTGGAGGTTCCTTATTCCTATTAGCCATAATATTTCTTTGGTTTTTTCAATTATTAGATGTACCTTCTAAAGATTTAAAAGGAAACGATTTTTATAAGTAGGATTTTATTTGAATAAAAAAGGTCAAAAAGCTATAATAAACTAGCTAAATTAAAATGAATTAGATATGTTTACAAAAAAAATACCTGTTTCTGAAAATACTAATTATCTAAATGAGAGTGAAGAAGGCGAATTAACCGTCGATGTTTACGCTGATGGAGATAATATCGTGATAGAAACCTTGGTGGCAGGCTTAGAATCTGATAGCCTAGATATTTCTATTGCTCACGATTTAGTGACAGTCAGAGGAGAAAGGGAGAGGGCAAAGGAAATCCCTAGCAAAAATTATTATTATCAAGAATGTTTCTATGGTGAATTTTCTCGCACAATTTTACTTCCTACCGACATTGATCCCGATAAAGCCAAGGCTAATTTCAGCAAAAATGGCATCCTCACAATAGTGATGCCTAAGATAGAACAAAAACTTACTTCCAAGAAATTAACTGTTGAGGAAGAAGAGGGGGATGATGAAGATGAGCCAATTAAACCCCAGCGTCGTGGGAAAATTTTAGCCGAAAAAGAAAATCCCGTAGAAGAACCTATCGCCCCAGACGAAGAAGAGGAAGGAAATGTTTCCGTTGAAAAAAACAATGAAGAAGTAGAAGTTTCTAGTGACAGGGACTGGGCTCTTTTATCTCCCCGACCTACTCTAAAAAGAAAAAGTCGTACCCAAAGAGAGTAGGGGTAAGGGTGAAATATTTTATATTTTGGTTTACAAGGATAGCCAAACATGCTACACTACGGCTATCTCCTAAATGTTTTTGGTTTGCTGAAATAGTCTTAAAGCCAATTAAGTGGTTTATTATAGTGCGCCCTCAAGGAGATAAATAGAATTAATAGATGGACTCTCAAGAATTCTCAAAAATTTACGATACTTACGTAGAGAAAATTTATCGATTTGTTTATTTAAGGATTAATTCCAAAGAGGAAGCCCAAGATATTACTTCTCAGGTCTTCCTAAATTTTCTAAGTAAGTCCAATAAAATTACTAAACTCAATACAGAGGACGTAGTATCTCTGCAAGCTTTTTTGTATAGAATAGCCAAAAACTTAGTTATCGATACTTATCGTAAAAAGGGGCAAGTAACTTTTTCTTTGGACGACGAAAACATTGATAATAAGATTCCCGTTGTTAATACTACTGACGATAAATTAGACGATAACAATTACCTTGAATTGATTAGAGAAAAATTAAATCGTCTCAGATCTCCTTATTGGGAAGTAGTAGTTTGGCACTATCTAGAAGAATTAGACCTAGACACTATAGCCAAAATTTTAAATAAAACACCCGGAAATACTAGAGTCATTTTGCATCGTGGTCTGAATCAACTCAAGAAAGGAGTTGAGAACGAGAAATAGTTGTTGTTGATCAATTTTTGTGTTAATAATAGAAGCAAATAGCTTAATTAAGAATAAATTTTAAATATATATTATGGGTGGAGTACCTGCTAGGCATTTTTCTAAAAATCGTAGAGACAGTCGAAGGGCACAGCTTAAGCTCACAGCTGCGAAGCTTGCCGTCTGTCCTCATTGTCACAAACCATCACTATCTCATAAAGTGTGCCCTAATTGTGGCTACTATAATGGGAAAATGGTTGTAGATGTAATGGCCAAATTAGATAAAAAAGAAAAGAAAGCAAAGGCTAAAGAACTGAAAGAAAGTAGCAAAGAGAGTAAATAGGAGAGTAAATTAAAAATTTTAGCATTCTATGTCTTCCTGTCATTTAAGTCGCTCAATAGTAGTCCAGACCCTATACGAGCTTGATTTTAATGAACAAATGAAAGACGCAGAAAAAGTTCAACTAACCTATGCTAAAAACTTAGAAGATTTTGGTGAAGGTCTGGAAGATAAAGAATACCCTAAAGGGCTTCTTTTAGGAGTTTTATCTAAGAAAGATGATCTAGACAAGATTATTACTGCCTGCACTCCTGGTTGGACCATAGATAAAACAACTATTTTAGATAGAAATATTTTGCGTTTAGGACTTTACGAGCTTTTATTTGGTGATAAAAAAGCTGTTCCACCCAAAGTGGCTATTAATGAAGCCATAGAATTAGCTAAAAATTTTAGCGGCGATTCCGCCGGTAGATTTGTAAATGGTATCTTGGGAACAGTAGTGAAAGAAATGGGTTTAAATACTGAAGGGCAAAAGGAAATTAAAATCGAGCCTCTTTCTAAGGAATAATATGGATAATCTCTCTGGTAATTGGGAACAATTAAAAAAAATTTTAAACCTTTCCTGGAAAAAAGAGGACCTATTAAAAGAAGCCTTGACCCATAGTTCTTATTTAAATGAACATCGTCGAGAGGAAAAACGTCATAACGAAAGGTTGGAATTTCTCGGAGATGCAGTTTTAGAATTAGTTAGTTCAATTTATTTATACAGGCAATTTCCAGATGAACAAGAAGGTTTTTTAACTAATCTTAGGGCCGCTTTAGTAAATACAGATAGTTTGACCTTAGTTTCTCAAAAACTAGGTATTAATAAGTGCTTAAGACTTTCCAAAGGTGAGGGTAAGAATATCTCGGGTTCTTCATCGGCTATTCTGGCCGATGCTTTAGAGGCAGTCATTGGTGCCATTTACTTAGATCAAGGTTTGGAAGTAGTCAATGATTTTATAGTCAAAAACATAATGTCACGTTATGAAGAGATATTAGATAACAAAACTTATCGTGATAGTAAGAGTTTATTCCAAGAAATGGCCCAGGAACGCTTCAGAGAAACGCCTAAGTATAAAACCTTAGAATCATTAGGTCCTGATCATAAAAAAATATTTAAAGTAGGTTTGTATTTAGGGGAAGAAAAAATAGCCGAAGGTTCGGGTAAATCCAAACAAGAGGCCGAAGAAGATGCTGCCAAGAATGGTTTAGTTAAATACTAAAAGCCTATGTTTCTTTCTAAAGTAGAACTGAAAAATTTCAAATCTTTTGCTAAAGAATTTAATCTAGAATTTCCTGAATCAGTGACGGCCATTGTAGGCCCTAACGGCTCTGGTAAATCCAATATTGTTGATGCTATTCGTTGGGTCTTAGGGGAACAAAGCCCTAAGAATATTCGTATTGAGAAGAACGAAGATCTTATTTTTGCCGGTAACAAGAATCAATCTGCTGCCGGTTTCACTGATGTAAAACTCAGTTTTTCAGGGAGAAATAACGACGTTGACCAAGAGGCAGAAAATTTTACACTAGGTCGCCGTCTTACCAGAAATGGAGGCAGTGAATATTTATTGAATAATGAAAGTGCCAAACTAAAAGATATCCTTCTTTTTTTAACCAAAAAGCAAGTAGGGGTTAAAGGATTCTCTATTGTTAATCAAGGTACTGTAGAAGATCTCTTGAGGGTGAGCCCAAGCAATCTCTTTTTGATGTTAGAAGAAATCCTTGGTTTGCGTTGGGTGGAAATCAAAAAAGAGCAATCGAAAAACAAGATTAGATTAACTCTAGCCAATTTAGATAAAGCTCAGAGTTTAAGAGATGAAATCCAACCGCATTTGCGCAGCCTCAAAAGACAAGTGAATCGTTTCGAGAAAGCTAGTGAAATTAAAAATACCCTAGAGCTTAATCAAAAGATATATTTTTCCTATCATTTATCTGTTTGTAAAAAAGAAGAAAAATCTCTGACCGTTTTAAAAGAAGATATCACACAGAAAATTGATGCCTTAACTCTGACATTCAATGAGATAGAAACTCAGGTGCAAAAACTACAGGGAAGTGGCGATAAGAGTCTAGATGATGCCATTTTTCAAAATGATAAAAGCATTCAAGATTTAAAATCACAGAAAAATCAGTTGATGTATGATTTGGGTAATCTTAACGGTCAGCTCAGTTCCTGGCAGAAAATAATAGCTACTCAAATAAAGAATACTGTCATTTCAGAGCCTTTAAATGAGCCATCAAGCTTAGAAATAAAAAATAAATTATTAGTTCTTTCCCGAGACATAGAAGCCGCCCTCTCTTTAGA
>JBAQYG010000048.1:0-2867 GCA_049299915.1 Minisyncoccia bacterium
GGCAGAAATATAATGATCATGAATGCAATTAATATGGATATACGTGAACAACAAAATATTGGCATAATCACCAAGCCCATAAGCAAAGCAAGTATAGTCCCTTTGTCGAATCTAATAGATATTTTGCGTCCTTTCTCGGATACTATCTATGTTATTACAGGTGGTGAAGGGATGCGTTTGATGCAAAAAGATGATGCAGGCGTTTTTGTTCTAGGAGTTAAATATACCAAAAAGGATAACGTAATTATTAAGATAGCATATCATATTGAGACACAATTAATAATGTCATTTAATCTAATAAGATCCTATAAAAATGTACATATCTGGATTTTTTTCATAGATTCACATTCCTTTTTATTACCTGTATTAACTGCAAAATTACTAGGAAAGAAGATTATTTTCGCATTGGCAGCATCCATTAAAAACTCAGCGAAGGCTCAAGAAGACATTCTTGCGGATGTATTAGTCTATTTTGAAAATATTAATTTCAAATTATCAAATCGCATAGTCGTCTATACTTCAAATCTCGTCAAAGAATGGAACCTGGAAAAATACGAAAGCAAAATCTCCGTAGCACACAGGCACATTCCTGATTTTGACAAATTCAAGACTCAGAGGCAACTGAACGAAAGAGATAATTTAGTTGGTTATGTTGGGCGTCTGAGTGAAGAGAAAGGTGCCCTAAATTTTGTTAGGGCTATTCATGAAATTTCAAAAGAAAATGATGTTATTAAGTTTGTAATTGTGGGAGATGGGCATCTAAAAGGTGAAATAGATAAATACGTAAGTAGTAATAATTTAATGGAAAAAGTAGAACTTCTAGGCTGGGTTCCTCACGAAGAGCTCCCAGGATATCTTAATCAATTGAAATTACTTGTTTTGCCGTCTTATTCTGAGGGACTCCCCAATATTATGCTCGAAGCCATGGCCTGTGGCACTCTAGTCTTAGCTACTCCCGTGGGAGCCATCCCCGACATCATCATTGATGGGGAGACGGGTTTCCTCATGGAGTGCAACTCGCCCGAGTGCATAGTTTCCAATATCATCCGCGCCCTGAAGCACCCGGACCAGGAGGGCATCTCCAAGCGCGCTCTGGCATTGGTAGTGAGTGAGTTTAGCTATGAGAACGCAGTTAAACAATGGGAAGACGTATTGGATAAGGTATAAGGGGGCGGCCTATAACATAAGATCACCAACGTAGATCTCTATGCTATGCTCGAATCAACTATCTTGTGTTCATATCTACTTGATTTTTTATGGATCCTCGCTATTTTTTGGGGGCGAGCATGACAAGTCTCGATGCTCTGTTTCTTGTGCGCTCTGTCTAATCAATATGCAACGTCTAACGACAAAAGGCACTAAGGCACAAAGAACGATCAACCCGGAATTTTCAGATAGGTCCTTCCACACAATTCAGCGAATGGTGATTTTGATCAAACTGGATGCGATGCCTTGTATGCTCCCTAGTTCTGATGCGGTTTTAGAATGAAAAAGAGGCTTCTAATGAATTCTTATATATTCTCAAAGTCAAGAGCTATAATTTTCTTATTAATTTTCATTTTAATAACAGATTTGTCAATCATATTCGATATAGTGATAATAAGACAGTTATTTGGTTTTATATTTCTTACAATCTGTCCTGGTTTTTTATTGTTAAATTTGTTCTTTAATTTAAAACTAGGTTGGCTTGAACGACTTATATTGTCATGGGGGCTCAGCATATCCGTTCTCATGATTTATTTTTTCATAATAAATTATATATCTCTGTCTTTGGGCCATAAATCTCCTCTAAACTATTATTCAATTATTTTATTTATGAATATTTATTATATGATGTGCGTTTTGATTATATCAAAATTTAAAAAAGGCGAAAAATTCATTATAAAAAATTTGTCTCTTTCTGCCATAGAGAAGGTATTCTTAATAATACCCTTATTACTTCCTTCCTTGAGTATATTGGGGATCTATAAATTTAATAACTCAAACAGCAATATCATTATTATCATTCTGTTCCTACTCATGTCATTCTATTTGATTCCTTTTGTTCTTTGCGCAAATAAAATTCCTTCTCGTATTTACCCTACAATTATATATTTTATTAGTCTCTCTCTTTTGATATTAATGCCAATGAGATCGGACTATTTAATTGGAGTTGATTCTCATCTAGAATATTATTATTTTATAACGACTCTAAATAATTCATATTGGAGCATACTTAATCATACTACTTTAGATGCATGTCTTTCAATATCTCTTCTCCCAACCATATATAAATTGATGCTAGGCGTGAACCCGATCTATTTATTTAAGTTTCTTTATTCAATATTGTTTTCTATTTTTCCGCTTATCATCTATCAATTGTCTCGTAAATTTATATCTCCTAGCTTGTCATTTCTAGCAGCATGTTTCTCTATGTTCCAAGTATTTTTCTTGATCGTTGAAGAAAATCCTCGAACAAGCTTAGCTATTTTGTTTTTTGCATTAGCAATTCTAGTATTATTTTTTGATTATGGAGCTAAATCTCAAAATAGAATTCTATTTTTGATATTTCTAACATCCTGCATAATATCTCATTACTCAACATCATATATCTTTTTCGTAATCTTGATGGTTTTTGGCATCCAATCAATTGTTTTACGAAAGTATATAGTATTGGATAAATTAATATCTTCAACTACCTTAATAATCTTTTTTTGTATGATCTTTGTTTGGTATGGTCAAATAATTGGCGGTCCATTTGAATCAAGTTTGCTATTTATAGATAGTACAATAATTGGATTAAATAACTTTTTTTTAGAGGAATCAAGAAGCTTAGGCGTTTCGTCGCTTATGGGTAGCGGATCATCGAGAAAAGGGGGTCCATTTTT
>JBAQYG010000049.1:0-4882 GCA_049299915.1 Minisyncoccia bacterium
CAATAGAACCAATGCCAACCATAGGAACTAGTGAAATAATAGAAAAAAGAGATGGCAGTTTTGCTACTGCTGATGGTTCTTTGGCTAGTCATTGGGAAAATACCATAGTGGTGACTAAAACCGGTGGTAAGATTTTGACTAAATAACATTCATGTTTATTTTAGGTTTAGATTTAGGGACAAAAAGAATAGGATTGGCACTAGGAGATACTAAGGCTAAAACTATTTTTATGCTGCCCACTCTTCATTTTAAAAACATCTCCGTAGAACTTATACCGGCACTTAAAAAAATTATTGACCAGTGGCAAGTGGAGGCTTTAGTTATAGGCCAGTCGCTCTCATTGGATTTAGAAGAAACCATTAGCTCAAAAAATCAAAATTTATATATTAATCAAATTAAACAACTTTCCTTACCGATATATTTAGAAAATGAGATGTTAACCTCTAAAGAAGCAGAAAGTATCTTAAATACCAAACAACTTTCGGTAGAGTCTTATAAAAAAATAATTCAAGCAGGGGATATTGATAAAGTATCAGCGTATCTTATTTTAGAAAGTTATTTCAAAAAAAATGGTTATTTGGGAACAAATTCTTAGAATTTTTTTTATTAGTATGCTTCCTATAGGAGAGCTAAGGGTAAGCATACCCTTAGCCATAACTGCTTATCATTGGTCGTATCCACTAGCTTTTATAATTGGCGTTTTAGGCAATTTGGTTTTTATTTATCCTGTAACTTGGTTATTAGATACCCTTCTTTTAAAGTGGGTAGAAAATGGCTGGTTTGGATATAAAGTGCTGGAAAAGCTCCTAACAAGAGCCCAAACTAAGACTAAAGAAGTCTACCAGAGATGGGCTAAGTGGGGTCTAACAGCCTTTGTAGCCATTCCCTTGCCCCTAACTGGCGCTTGGACAGGTACAGTGGGAGCACGCCTTCTAGGGCTTTCTAGGAGAGATACTTTTTTCTATGTAGGCTTGGGAGTTATTATCGCTGGCTTCATAGTTACCTTAGCTACTTTCTTTGTTACAAAAGGTGTTCATATTTTCTTTATATAAAATGCTATCTAAAAAAATTCTTTTTTTAAATTGGAAAGCCAATCCCAGTAATCTTAAAGAAGCTGAGGTTTTGGTAGAAACTACTAATCACTTAGCTCTTTTGGTTAAGGATGAATTAGATATAATAATCGCTCCTCCACCAGTATATCTTTTATCGCTTAACCATTTACTCACATCAGGAATTCAATTAGCTTCCCAAACAGTAGACGTTACTACGAATGGGCCACATACTGGAAGTATCTATCCAGCCCTTTTGAAAGAAAATAATATAGGTATTACTCTTGTAGCCCATTCTGAAGATAGGGCAAAAAAACAACTCACTAGTGAACAAATTAGTGATTTACTTGATGCTTGCCTCAAGAATAATCTTAAAGCAGTTCTTTGTGTGGGTGAGTATCAAAAAGGAGATGAAGCCATTAAAGAAATAATCAAAGATTTAAATTCTATTTTAGAACCTCTTATTACCAAATATCCAATTACTTTTATAGTTAATAATGTAGACATAGCTTATGAGCCACTTTGGGCCATTGGTACACAGCAAATTTTAGATTTGTCATACCTCGCTACTCAATTATCAGCTATCAAAGATTATTTAATAACAAAATTAACGAGTTCACCCCACCTCTTTTATGGAGGCTCGGTAAGTAAAGATAATCTAAAAGAAATTTTGGCTCTTCAAGAAGTAGACGGAGTGCTTATAGGAGAACGCAGTAGCCAAAAAGAGTGGCTGGAAGAACTTTTCCGATCTGTGATATAATTACATTGGTTAATAAATTAAATATTATTTATGAGAAAAGAACATAAATACTTTGCTATTGCCGCTTTTTGTTTAGTCGCTGTATTTTTAGGTAGTTTAATTTGGTATAACGGTCAAAAAATTAGATTGCAACAAGCTGGAGCAAACAAAACGATAGCCATTTCAGGAGAAGGTAAAGTTATAGCCAAACCAGATATAGCAGAATTAAATTTCGGTGTTATTACTCAGAATGTTGATAGTGCTAAGGCTCAAACAGATAATGATGCTAAAATGAAAGTTTTAGTTGATTTTCTAAAAGAGCAGGGTATTGAAGCTAAAGATATCACCACCACTACTTATAATTTAGAACCTCAATATAATTATAATTATTGCAAGGTGAGTGCCAGTGATTACCGCTCTTGCCCTCCAAAAATTACTGGTTATCAATTAACTCAAAGGGTTGCAGTTAAAATTAGGGATTTTAGTAAAATTAATATAATAGTAGGAAGTTTAGGATCTAAGGGCGCCAATGATATTTCCCAAATAACCTTCTCTGTCGATGGTCTTTCCGGTTATCAATTACAAGCCCAAGTAGCAGCTATTGAAGAGGTAATGAAGAAAAAAGCTACTCTAGAAAAAGCCACTGGTATTAGAATAGGCCAAGTTTTAAGTATTAGTGATGGTTCCAGTGTTCCAATGTATAACTATAAAACTCTAGATGCTGCTTCATCACAAGGCATGGGCGGTAGTAGCGTCAATGAATCTTCTATTAATCCAGGATCCCAAGAAATAATTTCTCGACAAACCATCGTTTTCTCTCTAGAATAAATCTATGCTCAAACCCTTAAGTTCCGCTGCTTTAAAAAACAAGCGGGTTTTGATTCGGGTTGATTATAATCTTCCCTATAATGCTAAAGACAAAAAAATCAGCAGTGTTTTTAGGGTAGAGCAAACCAAGAAGACTATAGATTATATTTTTAAGCATAAACCAGCCTATATTCTCCTTCTAAGTCATTATGGTAGGCCAGATAGATACTCGGCTGATCAAAGTTTGCAATTATTCCTTTCGGCCATAGAGAAAACTTTAAAATACAAAATAGTTTTTCTCGGTTACAGAAAAAATATAAGTAGCTTACAAAAAGAATTAAAGCCGGGCCATATTTATCTTCTAGATAATTTACGTTTTTGGCCAGGTGAAAATAAAAATGAGGCTCATTTCGCTAAAGAGATAGCTCAACTAGGTGATATTTTTGTAAATGAAGCCTTTAGTGTCAGCCATCGTAAGGCTGCTTCGGTTTCAGCTATTACTAAATATTTGCCAAGTTATAGTGGTTTTCATTTGATAGAGGAAACGTCTGCTCTTAATAGTTTTCTGCACTTAAAAAAGGAACCTTTCATTATAATTTTAGGTGGAGCTAAAATTGCTGATAAATTAGATGCTTTGAGCACCTTTATACCGAAAGCGGATGCCGTTCTTTTAGGAGGCGGTCCGGCCAATACCCTAATGTCTTTGATGGGTTTTCCAATAGGAAAATCACTAGTAGAAGTCCTTACTCCCAAAGGAAGTAGATTACTTAACAATAAAAAGATAATTTTACCTATAGATTGGAAAATTTTAAGAGGCAATAGAATACTTTCTGTTTCCCTAAATGATGTAGGTAAAAATGATACAGTGGTTGATATTGGTCCCTTAACCACTAAGCTTTATAGTCACTTAGTTATTAAAGCTAAAAAGATATTCTTTAACGGTCCTTTGGGTAAGAGTAAACATCTGCCTTTGGCGGCTTTGGGCACTAAAAATGTTTTAAAGTCGATTTCTCCCACCTGTTTTGCCTTAGCTGCCGGAGGAGATACTGGTGCTTTCATTGAGAAATATGGATTTACTAAGAAATTTAAATATCTTTCTACGGCTGGAGGAGCTACCTTAGTTTGTTTAAGTGGAAAAAGATTGCCAGGATTGAGATAGAATAATTGATATCACTTCATCATGGAAACAGAAAAACTCAATTACTTAAAAGAAAATCCTTTAACATTTTTAGATATAGAAACAACAGGATTACGCTATGATCAAGAAATATTAGAGATTGGGGGGATTGTTGTAAGTCAGCCTAATTATGAAACTATTAAAGAATTTGATTTTAAAGTCAAACCAGTTAATTTGGAGATAGCTGATCCTATAGCTTTAAAAATAGTAGGTTATAATGAAAAAGATTGGCAAGATGCTATTAGTCTCAAAGAAGCTTTGTCTCAACTAGAAGCGGTAGCTAGAAATACTATTCTTATAGGACAAAATTTTACGTTTGACTGGACTAGGTTAGAAAAAGCTTTCTTTGAAAATGGTTGGACTGATATTCCGCCCGCTTTTAGCTACCATCGTTTGGATGTCATGTCTATGGCTTTCGCTAAATTATACAAAGAAACCAAAGTTAAACACTATTCTTTAAGAGATCTAGCTGATTATTTTGGAATCAAGAACGAGCATCAGCATAATGCGTTATCTGATTCAAGGGTAACTTTAGCTGTTTTTAAAAAATTAATGGCTTTATAAATATGGAATCTGTTGTCGTTCATACTGATGGTGGAGCAAGGGGTAATCCTGGCCCAGCCGCCATAGGAATAGTTATTGATATAGATGGAAAGAAAAAAGAATATGGAGAGACTATTGGTAACGCTACTAATAATGTAGCTGAATATAAAGCCGTTATCTTTGCTTTTAAAAAATTAAAACAACTCTTAGGAGAAAACAAACTCAAAACTACGGAAATAAAACTCTGTACAGATTCGGAGTTGATCGGTCGTCAATTAAAAGGGGAATATAAAATCAAAGAACCAGAGTTGCAAAAAATGTTTTTAGAAGCTTGGAATCTTAAAATAGACATTCCTAAACTTAAGATAGAATTGATTCCTCGAGAAAAAAACAAAGAGGCTGATGCAATGGTTAATCAAGCTCTTGATAAAGAAAAACAAAAATTATTTTAATTATTTAATTACTATGACTGATGTTAAATATCAACCATTAGGGAAACGCGCTTTCTTAGCCATTTTAATGGAGAAAATTCCTTTACTTTTAATTCTTGTAGTAGCTACCTATATC
>JBAQYG010000050.1:0-1555 GCA_049299915.1 Minisyncoccia bacterium
CCCGGTAACCGTTCAGTAACCTGATTTGGATCATTACGGTTCTGCTCCGACTGGCATGAACAGGTTGGACAAGGCAGACGGTCTCTTTAATTTCATGTGGTATACCAACTGATATATAGCGTAAGCGATGAAACAATCTTCAGGAAAAGCCGGGGGATGCAATGAACACGGGGATTTTTTTCCTTGTCATGACGATATCGTTGTTATTTATTTCTGCAGTAATTGCGGGATGCTCGTCAGCTGCCCCGTCGGTCCGCGGATTATCTCCCCTCTTAATTTCAACACCCGGGGAGAACACCCATGCCCTGGCAATAGGAGAGACCGCAATCGTATCCAGTCATGCAGGGCGCCTGGAAGTAACGGTCCGTTCGTTTAACGCAACAACGGGAAAAATACTCATTGAAGAGAAAAATAACGGAACGGAAACGTTCCAGTACAATCCGAAGCTATGGCTGCAGGATGGGGAAGGCGTCACGTACACCACCGTTTATTGTCATGCAGATCCCTGCCCCGGCTATGTGTTTCTGACAACATTACCCCCGCAAAGCACCGAACAACGGGATCTCGATAATATTTATGCAAGTTTTCATGTCCCGGAACGAGAATCACCGGGACTATTACTCCTCTTCTGGTCGAACGATGAACAAGAGAATTCGTGGATCATTATTCCCGCAAAACCATGACTGGCCCCCTTACCGCAGAACAGATCTTTGATGCTGCAATCCGGATACAGATTTGCGAGAAAAAATACCTGGAGGTGAATTTTTCCCCGGATCAGGTCCGCGTGCACCTGCCTCCGAAGCGGGTGCTGGCCGCAGCCTGTTCGGTGCCGATATCCAAAATGACCTCCGCCCTGTCCGAAATGGAACAAAACCGTCTGATCGGTACGGAACAACGCGGGGGCATGTGGGCTGCACAAACGGGAAACCGGATTATTGTAAAGCTTCTTTCAGGGAACTATCGAAAAGAAGCGGAAGCCCTGCTTGGACCGGCCGTGCTGAAAACTCTCCTCAACCGCTTGTCATAATCTCCCGGCCGGAGAGGGGTATAAGGAAAAGGGCGGGACCGGTAAGGAGTGTGGGGGGGAGTGGAGGCGATCCCCCTGACAATGCATGGCATAGATTCCCCGTTTTCGCAGGGATACTTTATCAGACGATACATTTCAGCAGATTCCTGCAATGTTTTTTCTGGCAGATTTACCGGAGTCTGCAGGGGTCTGACATTTTTCCCTGGTAAAACAACAATATCCGCATAATACTCTTAACGTTTCGATTTGCCTTGCAAATCTGCCAAGCATTTTAGCAGGAAATGAATGCCGGCGTTATGCAGATACTGAACGGAGGAATTTTTTAAAAACCCGGAAGATTTTGTCTGGTGTTGTAATCATTTTTTTGGATTTGTGAAATTTTTCGCTGATATGCATGGCAAAGGTGGATGCTGGCAAGGCCACCGAGAAGAATAACCAGAGATTTATTCATAAAAAATTTTCCAGATGTCTCGTTGTACCGGCAATTGACGCTGGTGAAACGCATTTCTCAACGTCAGTGTCAGACGC
>JBAQYG010000051.1:0-9173 GCA_049299915.1 Minisyncoccia bacterium
GCAGCCCACTCTTTAATTCTGTTTAATGGAATCAAAAATGTGTTGCGCTATTTCTTCATAACGAATAGCGCATTTTTGGAAGGTAGTGAAATTAATTGTCAGAAGCATTGGTTGGTGTTCGTCGCCTATGAACCAAAAGGTACGACTCAAAGAAAGAGTTGGTACTCCTTGTACTATTAATTGTCTTGAGACTGTTGCCTCTTTTTCTCCGTAATTTTCTATAATATCTCGGCTGCTATAATCAACATAGCCAGTTTTACCTAAGGCCGTATTTTCTTCTCGAATCAAATCCTTTAAAGATTTTCTTAAATTATCTTTAGTTAAGAATCTAGTATAGACACTAATAGTGGCACCGTTTTCGTCTTTATAACTAGCTAAGAATCGTATATTTTTAGAAATACTGGGGGTTTGAGAAAAAAGTAATTGATATTGACGATTCAATGCTTCTATATTTAGTGGTTGCCAACTCATGGGCATATCTATCAGAAAACGATTACTCGAAAAAGATTGAGAGTTATATTTTAAATCTACAGTGTTGACTTCTTTGGTTATTAGATTTGTTTTGCCTTCCCTAATTCTTAAATCGTAAGTATTGGCATAGGGTGGTAAATTAATAGAAGAATAGACAAATTGACGCTGAGGGGTAAGGACTATATTTTTAGCCGATTGATTAATCACTTCTTTTTCATGAGTAATTCGCCAGTTAACACTTAATTTTTCATTGATGCCATCAAAAATTAAAGATAATTTATCTCCTGGCAAATAGAAGGAAGGATTAGTACATTCAGTATCAACTCCAAAAGTAGAGATTTCAGGATTTTTTCTTTCTAATTTCAGATTAAGATTTTCTAACGGAAGAGTTTCCCCTCTTTTGGAAGTAACCATCAAAACGATAGCTAAGATTATTAGGGCCATTAAAGACATGCTTCCTATGAGAAAAAACCGCTTATTTGGTTTGAATTTAAACATGTTTTTATTATATCATATTCATTATTTTACCCCTATTGACAAATATAAAACCCAGTGCTACTATTTCTTCACGTTTTTAAAGGGGTCAAAAGGAGGTGGTTTTTACCACTTAAGATCCCTAGAAGTCATAGTACATCTACATTTTCAAAGTTTTCAAAAAAATCGAAGGAAAGGAGACCGTTGTGTGTAAACAGGCTAGACCAGTAGAAGCAAGCACGATTGTTGATGAGATTCAATCTTCGGCAAACGAATGTTTCCTGGACTTGCCCAAGGATTGCAATCCCGGCCTATACCAAGAACGTATGGACAAGTTTGTCCAAGAAGTTCTCTCGATCGTTGGCAGGCATCACAGACACAACAATCATGATATCCTTGGGGAGATCTCTCACAGAAGGCTGTTTACAATTTTGCCTATCGTGAGAAATGCTCTTGCATGAATCTCAATAAGAAGATGTCGTATGGGAAGGAGGTATCCGCCTATGAAATGGCATAATCTGCTCGACAGTAACACCAAAATCATTTAGGACTGGGCTCACGGCCATCGCTCTTGGAGTTAGCATAACTCCCAAGAGCTTGTATGATGTCATCCGAGGAAGGAGGTCACTGCTTCGCGCGAAATGCCCTAGTCAAAGATAGAGAATACCTTATAGGACCGTTTGGTCTGGGAGGGTAAAATGCCAAAGCAGTAAAGATTATTATGATTACATTCCTTGGTTCAGAGCCAGGTAGGTCGGAGAGTTGAGTCGGGCGTCCCCTTGATCTCTACCTATTGATTGCTGGCATACAAACACAGATCTTCACGAAGAGTTGGCAAACAACTCGAGGAGGTAGTTATGAGGAAGACTTCTTTGGAAGGAGTCTTTGTCATAAGACTCTTTCCTTAGATAGTTTCTATATATAGGGAAAGAAGGGACAAATGCTGCAAGCGCTTACCAACATCTTTTAGCGCTTGCGAGGGGGCCTTAGGAACCAAAATGACCACCCGTCCCACTTCCCTTCAGACATAGGATACGACGTATGCCCTAAAGGAGATGGTAATCGAAAGAGGAGATTCGGCTAGTCTGAATCCCCTTGATTGGTTACCCCTCCTTGGGGCGCCAAAACTGACTCATATGAGTCGTCATGTGAGTCGATGCCCCCGAAGCTATTGCTTGCGGGGGCTTTTTTTATTTCTCTATCCAGTTTCTTAAAGCGTGAATAGTATCTAACATAACAGAAAGGTTATGAATAGTTGCCAATCTCGAATAGAGCAATTCTTTATTAATTAAAAGATGACGTAAGTAACTTTTAGTAAAATGAGTACAGGTATAACAGTGACAATTTTTATCAATAGGAGTGAAATCATTAGTAAAACCACTGTTCATGATATTTAATTTTCCGTCTTTGAAATGACTATCCCAGTAAGGTAGTCCTTTTTTGTATTTGATAGTTCCTTCAAATAAAATTCCATGACGAGCTAAACGAGCCGGTGAAACACAATCAAACATATCAGCTCCGGAGAGAACTGCATCAATAACATCTTGGGGTTTAGCTCCCAGTCCCATCATATAAATGGGTTTAGTTTTTGGTAAGTAATTTCTAACCCAATCAAAAATTTCTTTACTCTTTTCCATATTATAACCAATGGTCTCTCCTCCTAGAGCAATACCATCGAATGGTAGGGCAGTAATTTCTTGAGCCGATTTAATTCTTAAGTCTTTAAAGGTACTACCTTGAATAATTCCGAATAGAGCAAGTTTCTTTTTAGAATCTTTATTTTTATTCAATTTATTATTTTCTTCTATACATCTCTTAGCCCAGGCAGTAGTTCTTTCCACTGCTTCCAAGGCATATTTATGATCTCCATTATCAGGCGTACATTCATCGAAAGCCATTATAATATCAGAACCTATAAGATGTTGGGTTTTAATTGATAGTTCAGGAGTGAAGAAACATTTTTCTCCATTCAAAGGTGATTTAAAATTTACCCCATCTTCAGTAATTTTAGCTAAGGGTTGACCTCCTTGGAATTTTTTTTGAGATAAACTCCAAACTTGAAAACCACCAGAATCGCTTAGTATGGATTTGGGCCAATTCATAAACCCATGGATATCCCCGGCCTTTTTATTAATAATTTGTAAGTTTTTTAAACCAGGTCTTAAAAACAAATGATAAGTATTAACTAAAAGAATTTCTACCCCTATTTCTTTTAGATCTTCTGGGGTGAGTGATTTAACAGTTGCTTGGGTTCCGGGAGGCATAAAAATAGGTGTTTTAAAAACACCGTGGTTAGTAGTGATTTTTCCAGTATGAGCAAAGGTACCTTTTTTAGTTTTGAGAAGTTTGTAGTTGAACATATTACTTTAAAAGCATACCATCTCCGAAAGAATAAAAGCGATATTTATTATTTATAGCTTCTCTGTAGGCTTTGATAACAATGTCTCTTCCCTTTTGCCAACCGTTAGTTTCTAAATATGGTTGAGCGGCAAAAGCAGAAGTTAGCATTAAAGGCGTAGAATTGGGTAAATGGAAATTAGTAATCAATTGATTAATGAATTTATAACGATAGCCAGGATAGATAAAAATACTAGTCCAACCACTTAATTTTTCTAATTCGCCATTTTCATTTGAAGCTGATTCTAACGTACGAGTAGCGGTGGTACCAACGGCAATAATTTTCTTACCTTCTCTTTTGGCAGTATTTAAAATTGTAGCTACTTCTGGTTTAATTTCATAATACTCGGCATCCATAGTATGATCAGATACTTCATTTACTTTGATGGGCTTAAAAGTGCCAAAACCAACATTCAAAGTAATATATACTATTTGAATACCATTATGTCGCAGTTGTTCTAAAAGAGTTTCGTCAAAATGAAGTCCGGCCGTGGGTGCAGCTACAGAACCTTCCTTTTGGGCATAAACAGTTTGATATTCTTTTTGTAAGTCTTCTTGTTTTAGTGAACTATTTTTAATATAAGGAGGAATGGGCATTTCTCCTACGGCATAAACACGGGAACGTAATTCTTCTCCCGAACAATTAAATTCTAAAACACTTCCTAACTCAGTTGTTTCTATCACTACTGCACTAAGATCTTCAGAGAAACTAATTGCTTCTCCCAATTTTAGCCGAGGGCTCCCTATAGTAGACCATTTACTTTGCCATAATCCTATATGAGTGAAATTTTCGTCTTGAGGCTGTAACAATAATACTTCAACGTGTCCACCTGTAAGTGTTTTTTGTCCTTGTAATCTAGCGGGAATAACTTTAGTATCGTTTAGAACCAAAACATCTCCAGCTTTAAGTATTTCTGGTAAATCAGAAAAATGCTTATGTTCAACCAATCCAGTATGAATATCTAAAACCATTAATTTGGCTAATGGTCGAGGATTAAGAGGATTTTGAGCAATTAATTCTTCGGGTAATTCGTAGTTAAATTCAGAGATAAGCATAATATTTTAAACACTTTCTTTTAAGAAAGAATTCAGATCATCATAAACATCGGGTGGTAGTTCTAAGGGTTTATTAACAGGGCTTTCTCCAGGATAGCGCCAAGCACTAATAATAAAAATTTGACCATGCCTTTTTTGATACATAGTCCAAATTTCTTCTTTATGATGTTTGTAGGTTCTTCCCCAATTATTAAAAGCCGATGGCTTTTTAATGACAACTTGAGAACTAGATGATACCAGTTTATTTGGCATCATAACTGCCAGAGTATTTTCAGCAATACCCTCTTCCATTCTAAAAGGATTGCGTAAAATAGCCTTGATTTTGTTTTGAGTAAGGTGGTAGTACTGCATTTTAGCCTGGGCATGATTAGTCCAGACCAAAGGTTCTTTTTGCGGCAGGACTACTAACATATGTCTCTAATTAATCTTAACAAGCTCTATCTCAAAGATAAGGGTAGAATTGGCAGGAATACTACCTACGGCATTAGCACCATAGGCTAAGTCTGGAGGAAGGGTAACTTGTTTGATTTCCCCTTCTTTCATGCCAATAACAGCAGCTTCAAAGCCTTTAATAATTTGTCCTCCACCCAAAGTGAAATCCAATGTTTGATTATCATGATTGGCGGAAGCATCAAAGACGGTACCATCCGTGAGTGACCCCTTGTAAAGAACACTTACATTATCACCTTCTTTGGCTGTCTTACCAGTTCCCTCTTTAATAATTTTTGGTTGTAATACGCTTGAGTTAGGCATTCTATTTTGTAAAAAAATTATAATTCCGCTAGAAGCACCACCCGCTACCATTATAAAGGCCAAAAGAATAAAGATTATCTTTTGCCAATGGATTTTTTTGAAATGCAAAGGCTTGAAATGTAACATAATAAACAATTAAATTAATTTTTTATACATATAAGTTTGTACTAACCGATACCCTTTTTCGTAATAATATTTTCTTACCCCTATACCAGCAATAATAGCTAGAGAGGAGCAACTCTCGAGTTTAGCAATTTTTTCCGCCTCTTTCAACAGGCTAGAGCCCAACCCTTTATGTTGAATCGGTCCCAGACTTTTTAATTTGGTAGCTTCACCGTAAACATGAATTTCCCTTACTAGAGCTGTTTTACCCTTGAAATTCTTGTAAGCATTCAAATTATCTTCACAAATTCTTAAACGCAATAGACCATAAAGTCTATTTTCTTTATCGATGTATTCTAAAAAATATTCCTTACCTCCCGCACATTCATAAGTTGTCTTTTTGAAGATTAATTTTTTAGCTGGAATATCACCAGCTATTTCCCTGCTTCTAATTTCTACAATGGGGGTTTTATTTTTTAGAAATAATCTATCTAAATCTTCATGCAGATTAGAAATAGTGGAACCAGAGACAATTTCTCCTGCAGGAATATCTCTTATAAGCCTCTGAACCCTAACATAATTAGGGAGCACCTTGTAGATTGAATAAAGGGTAGATAATAAAGTTTTATTGGAATAGGAAATGTATCGATTTGCTTTATACCATTTAGCTAAATCCGATCCCTTTACTACCATGGTGGGGTAGATTTTTAAATAATCTGGGCGATAAGCAGGGTTTTTAAAGAGCTCTTTAAAAGTAGAAATATCACTTCGAGGAGTTGCCCCAGGGAGATTGGGCATCATATGGAAATTCACTTTGAATCCAAAATCCCTTAAAAGTTTATTAGCATTTTGAATCTCTAGTAAGCCATGTCCCCTTTTAATGGTTTTGAGAATTTGCTCGTCCAGACTTTGAACGCCAATTTCTATACGAGTTACTCCTAATTCTCTTAAAAACTTAAGCTCTTCTACATTAATAAAATCCGGTCGAGTTTCTACAGTAATGCCAATAATTCTATTATCAGCTTTTTCATTAGACTTTTGAATCTTATTTAAATCTATCTTTTTAGGAATATCGAGATAGCCTCTTTTTAAAACTAGCAATAGATCTGTATTGGCTGCTAAGAAAATTTTAGCAATAAAATCCTTGCGATATTTTTTATCGTAGAAAGAGAACGTTCCACCCTGAATAATAATATCAATTTTAGAAACTGAGTGTCCCAACAATTTTAATTGAATAAGGCGTGAAAGAGTTTGCTTTATGGGATCATAATCATTCCTGATAGCTCTCATTATAGCTGGTTCATCCTTTAAATAACTTTTCGGTGTATCTTTCCCTTTAGGACAATAAAGACAATTAAAAGGACAACCACCAGGAGCAGTGAATAATGAGACGGGAGCTACTCCTGACTGAGTGCGTCTGTCATGGGTTTTTAAAAGGATAGCAATTTTTTCTAATGAAGACCCCTTGATTTGTTTAAAAAGATTTTTTTCGGTTAATAAGATATAGTTAAGATACCAACGAGGTAATTGACCCTTGAGATTATGTTTCTTGGCTATCTGATTTAAAATAAGCTCTGCTTCTTTTTTACTAAATCCCTTTTTTGAGATATTCTTCTCTAAACCAAAAATAGCCTCTAGTGCAGCAGCTTTATAGATTTTTGTTGGTTGGGGTAGGTTATCCGACCATTTTAAATAAACTCTTCGTGTATTAGCTGATTTCATTATGTAAAGCCTATTATGTCAGAAAACATAGATATTATCGTCGAGAAGTTAATAACCCTTTTAAAGGGTAGTTTTGAGGGTTTAAAAGGGGTTATAAAGGATGAAAAAGCCGGGATTATTGTTTCCGGCGGCCTAGATAGCTCTATTATAGCACACCTTTCTGACACTTATTTAAAAGACTCGTTCTATTTATCTCTAGCTGGTAAAGATAGTCTAGACAAACCTTTTTTAGATATTTTGAGTAATCATCTGTCTCATAAAATAGAAATAGTAGATCCTCAATCATTTTTAAAAGAAGATGTAGATATAGTAAAAGAGATTTTAGAAAAAAAAGGAATTGAAACCAATTTAATGCAAATGAGTTTAGGTTTAGGCTTTTATCTTTTAGCTTCTTATGCTAAAAAAGTTGGTTTAAAATATATTCTGACAGGTCAAGGAGCGGATGAAATTTTTGGTGGATATACCCGTTATAAAAATTACGAAGGCGATTTAAAAGAATATTTAAAATCGGATTACGAACAAATAGGTAGAATTGATTATAAAAGAGATCGCGCTATTTTAAATCATTTTAATATAGAGCTCATTAATCCCTATGAAGAAAAACAATTTTTAGAATACGCCCTATTAATTCCTCCAGAATTGAAATTATATAAACAGAATGAGACTATTATAGAAAAATATGTTTTGAGGTTGGTGGCTCAAAAATTGGGATTACCTGAGGAAATAGTTTGGCGACCTAAAAAAGCCTTTCAATATTCTTCCCGTATTCAAAAGATATTAGCAGCTTATTTGGGAATTAAAATTTAAACCAATAATAAAGGGACCATTGCTGGTCCCTTGTTTGTTATGGATTTACCAAATGTTCTAACGCGCCAATAATTTGGCGCACTTCTTGCTTCACGGCGGTCCTTTTCATCACTGGCCTAACTTCTGTTTCAGGCTTAGCCCTTACTTTGGGTTTAGCTTCTATCTCGTTAGCCAGCTTTTCTATACGACTTAATATGGGTTTCAGTTTTGGTAGGCCGAGTAGCTTGGTAAGGACTTTGTCTTGAGCCAAGGAAAGTAAAAAATCCTTGGCTTCCAATCTCGGATCATCAGAGATGTATAAGACAAGAAAAGTAGTAAGACCGTATATACGAGAGTAAACCAAACGCTCTATATATGCAGTCTTCCTTTGTATGGCATATTGGATATGACAAAGGCGTTGTAGATATTTCGGGTCTCCTCTTTTGGTACGACTACTCAGATTGATTTGAGCGGTAACCTTAGACAAGACTTCAAACAATCTCCCTAAATCCTTAGCGGATTTACCAGGTTGTTTGATATACACATGCCCATTGAACCCAAGCGCCAGGTCACCATTGGAATCTAGATACTCGGCAATATTAACTTGATTACCCATCTTTATCCTCCTCGGTTAAAGCGGCTCCTTCTGAATTGTCCACCTCAGTTGTTTCAATGTTATATGATTCCATGGTTTGAACCATATTGGTAATAAGTACAGCCATCTCTTCCGTGCTCTTGTCTTCTATTTCTCCCATATGAGAGAAAAAGAAATTACTGACCACCTCACTATTGGAGAGGCAACTCAACTGTTTAAGCATCTCCTTTTCTAGAGGACGGAACCATGCATACCAGATGAGGGCCTTGAGAGACTCAAACATCACTGATTCTATTCCTTGTTGAGCAACAAGAATGATGTCTAGAGTTTCGACTTCTTCTGGACCAGCTTTGTAGGTAAGAATTAGAGTGCCACTCTCTTCATCAAGAATTTTATAACTGATGAGGCTCTTTTCGGCCCGAGATTTGAGTTTGTATCTCAAATACACCTTGTCTGTTTCTCCTCGGTTATAAAAACATGGGTTGATACAGGCCTTAATCATTAATCGGTTAGCCCAGACTTGAAGTTCGTCAAAAAGATGGGTGTTTACAATATCAACGCCATTATCTGGTATTTGATCAGCCATATAGTCACCTCCAGTAAAGGATGTGTTAACTTGTAGAGAACTGTTGGTATGGTGCCATAAGGATATCGGTTTGTCAATTTACCCCTTTCTATTTCTCTTAAAATAATGTATTCTCTTAGTATATGAGTAATGATGAATCCATCCTTAGATTCAATAAGGTATCTTTTCGGTACGTAGAAACAAAACCACTTTTAAACGAAGTGGATTTTTCTATTCGACGGGGTACAAAAA
>JBAQYG010000052.1:0-2040 GCA_049299915.1 Minisyncoccia bacterium
AAACGTTGTGAGTATGAATGACGATTTTATTTTGATCGAAAATTCACACGGATATAGGAGTTTGCATCGGAAGGACCACATAATCACCATCCAGATTTCAGAAGGCTATTATAGAAAAATGAATTCTAAGATAAACACAGTGCAACTAAATAGTGAAACTCTTTAAGATTTGCTCAGAAAAATAACACTTAAGAATAATTAGCAAATAGTTTCAAATACTTGAATGGACTAACCGGAATACAAAAGCGAACATATATATAGGATTGACACACTGTTATGTGTAATCAAAAACCAAATCCTTTCTAAGCAGCCGGGAGTAGCTCTCCCGGCTTCCATTCCTGCTTATGGGGTGGGGAAAGGGCAAGCAGGCAATGGATTTAAGAGAACTTTCACAATTTACATGCCGGAAGGCTCTTTTATATTCATTTCTTGTTAAATATAAAATATCAGAAAAATGATAGGAGTTTGATGGAATAATGGCGAGAAAGAAAAATACAGATAATTATTATAATTGGCTTGAGCGAAATAGGAAGAGCGATATTCTTGCACAGGAACAAAAGCAAAAATTCATGAAAGAATTATCGGAATTATCAAGCATGTAAAAATAATATAAGGAGTTGTATTAATATGCAAAAATATGTAAATATAAATATAATCTATTTGGTTAGTGGAGCAAATTTTAAGTTTGCTGCTAAGGCAATTTGGGAAAATGACACGCATATAGGCTTTGAGAACAGTTATTATAAGCAAACAATACTTGCAAAGAGTGCTATTCGCGAACTGGTTGATCTAGGCAAGCCCAAAGGCGGTGTCTAGGATGCCCAACGGCCAAAAGGAAGGACCTACTTTAGTGGAATATGCAGATCAGCTAATTATGGAATATCATCTTAAAACTAGGACAGATTCTAAAGATACCTATTACTACAACAGCACTAAAGGCGTTTACATAAATGCTGATTTATTCCTTGATGAAATATGCCAAAAGATTATCCATGATTGTGATACCGCGATGATAACAGAAATAAAAAAAATTATTGGAAGAAAAACCCATATTGAACCATCAAAATTTAATCATTCTTCAAATATAATAAATTTAGAAAATGGTTTATTAAATTTGGAAGATCTTAAATTATTAGCTGATGGTTCCTTAGATTTAGAAAATATAAAATTATTGCCACATACTCATGAAGTTATCACAACGGTACAATTGCCAGTATCTTTTGAAAAATTTGCAAAATGTCCAAAAACAGAAAAATTTCACCAAGATGTATTAAATCCAGAAGATATAAAATTGGCTTATGAAATTGCAGGTTGGTTTTTATGGAGTGTTTACCACATTCATAAGGCTATAATGATGTATGGTAAAGGCCGAAATGGTAAAGGAACATTACTAAGATTATGGCAAGCTTTCTTAGGTGATACTAATTGTTCTCATGTCAGCCTTCAAAGACTAGTAGATGATAAGTTTGCGGCTTCTGATTTGCTTGATAAAGCTGCTAATATTTACGGAGATCTACCAAAGAAGGATTTAAGTGAAACCGATGTATTTAAATGCGCTACAGGAGGTGATACACTTAGAGTAGAGCGCAAATTTGGACACGCATTTAGTTTGCTAAATCGCGCCAAAATGGCATTTTCTACTAATAATTTGCCTAAATCTGTTGATGACAGTGAGGGATTTTTTAGCCGATGGATAATAATCGAATTTAACCGCATATTTGGGCCTGAGGAAATTGATTCAAATTTAGATGAAAAGCTCCATACAGAAGAAGAACTTTCAGGATATTTGAATTTAGCTCTTGAAGGATTAACAAGACTTAGAGCTAATAATTGGAAATTTTCATATTCTAAAACTTTGGAAGATGTCACACGGATGTATAAAAGGTTATCTGATCACGTATATGCATTTCTTGAAGATGAGTATGAATATTCGCCGGATGGAACAGTCATAAAACAAGAACTGTTTAAGCATTATGGTAGATATGCAAAAGAGCATAATCTTAATCCAATGGGCATAAATAAATTCGGACGTGCTATAAT
>JBAQYG010000053.1:0-4147 GCA_049299915.1 Minisyncoccia bacterium
CCCATGATGGCAGCAGGAATCACAGACCATGTATGGACTCTTTCGGAGTTGATCAATTTCAGAGTATAATGGAAAAATATTTAATAATTCTAGGACACTAAGAAACATTCGGGACTCTACACCATAGAAACTTGACGGAAATCTATATAATCTATGTAAACAGATGATAAAAACCATTTTCTGAGGACATCACTCTGATCCCCCCTCATACACAGCCTTTTATCGCTTTTGGAAGCACCATCTATGCCTTGAGCGACAAAATCACGGGCGTAAAGCCGCGTCCTTCACCCACTAGCACGGCGGCCTGACGGGAGAGCTGTGGTGGAATGTGGATGAGTGGAACAAATCTGAGTAAGCCGCTGCTAGATTGCGGAAAAACTCAAGGAGGCTGTGTAGACGTCTTCTTGTTTTTTTTTTAATTTTCGCATTTTGATCTCTATCGTCTTTTCAGAAGAGGAGTCTTGCCTGGCAGTTTGGACGGAGCCCGACGACAGGTAGACGACTATAATGGAGGTAAATCACTCTCTGTCACTATCTTAAGCTTTGAAATATTACTAGTTAATATTTTTTTTGCTTTTCGTAGCAATGGAATTTTATCAGCATGCGATATGATAGTGTCAGATGCCGGAGAGAAGAAGACTCATAAGTGCATATTCTTCTCGAATATCCTAGTCGCGACGACCACAGCCAGGGCAGCCGCCGTCCAGACAAACGCGATCTCTAACAGCGGGAAGGCCCCGCTCCTCAATCCCTCGATGGCCTGGGTGAGGGGGATGACCTCAATCAGCATCCTGACCGGCTGCGGGTACATCTCCAGGGGAAAGAAGACGCCGCATAAGTAAGTCAGCGGCATGGTCACGAAGATGGAGACCGTGGTCAGATTGTGGGGATCGAGGACAGAGACTCCCACTATGATTCCCACCGAGGTAAAGAATAGGGCCAAGCCGATGGTGAATAGGATGAGGGCGGCAAGGGAGATGTGAAAGCCTGGCAGAAACAGCCAGAGGGGCAGAAGGAAACAAAGGACGGCGAAGAAGGCGACAACGATTCCTGTCAGAAGATATCCGGCCACCGCCTCTCGAAGCTTGATTGGCGCAGTCATGGTGAGCAGCTCCAGGTACTTTTCGTGGTTTTTGGCAGCCCAGATCTCGAAGCTGAAGTGCTGGTAGCAGACCTGAACCACGCTCATCATCAGAATTCCTGGAAGCATGAACTGCAAGTAGGACGACTGGCCGGGCATCTTCACCAGAGACCCGAGACCAATGCCTATCACCAGGACAAAGAAGGCGGGCTGTATCAGGTTCCGCAAGGCGAAGTAGAAAAGGTTTTTCCGATAGTCGTAGATCTCCCTTTCGAACGTGACCAGAGCCGCCTTGACGGCGCGGGGAATCATTCCCGCAGCCCTCTGCCCGTGAGCTGCAAGAAGACGTCTTCAAGGCTGGGCTCCTTCAGGTTCAGCTCCTCGATCCCTGCCAGACGGGAAGCGGTTACTACTATCTCATCCAGGGCCCCTTTATTCCGGAGATGCAAGAAGATGAAACCGTTGGAACCATGAAGTTCCATCACGCCGGAAATCTCTCGCAGGGCCTGAAGATCGGCGGACGAGATGGGCCGGCGGGGCTTGAGGGTGAGGATGGAGTCGATGCCCAAGGCCCTGCGAAGCTCGGCTGGCGAGCCTTCAGCGATAATCTTGCCCTGATCTATTATGATGATCCTATCGCAGAGCATCTCTGCCTCCTCCATGTAGTGCGTGGTAAGGATGATGGTCTTCTTCTGCTCTTTCAGCACCGAGATGTAGTCCCAGAGGGCGTGCCTGCTCTGCGGGTCCAGACCCGTGGTGGGCTCGTCCAGGTAGAGGATTGGCGGATCGGAGATCATAGCGCGGGCCATGAGCAGACGGCGCTGCATTCCCCCGGAGAGCTGATGGCCGTTCTTGGCAGCGTGATCCTGCAGCTTGGCCCACTCAAGGGTATCTCTGGCCCGGAGCTTCGCTTCTCCGCGGGAGAGACCACGCAGCCGGGCATAGAAGTAGAGGTCATCAGCAATGCTTAAGTGGGGGTGCAGGCTGGCCTCCTGGGGAGATATGTCGAAGAGGCGCTTGGCCTCTATGGGATTCTTGAGAACGTCGTAGCCGCCCACGGTGATCGTTCCTGTGGTGGGGCGGACGAGGCCTGTAAGCATGCGGATCGTGGTTGTCTTTCCAGCACCGTTGGGGCCCAGGAGTCCGAGGGTCTCGCCTGAGAGGACGGAGAAGGAGACGCGGTCGACGACTTTGTGACGGGAAAAGAGTTTTGTCAAATTCATGATAGTTATGATAGGATTCATCTGGTCCTCGGGCAATAGTAATCGATATTACGGTCAGTCTTATTGGCGAAACAACCGCCTCCACAATCGGAATATCGATTGCAATTTAAGCAGTGTGAGTTCAGCCTTTGAACCTCCATCTTTTGCATTTCCCACAGATCGTGCAATGAATATTCATTAAGCGATCCAATTTTTATTGAAGAGTACTTACAAGGCCTAAGATAACCATCGACATCAATATGAGAGCTAATAAAAATTGCAGGGCAGATATTCTTTAGAGATCTATCATTTAATCCTGCTAGAGGAAAATCTAAAAAAATTCTTTTTGGGTATAATTCAAAAATATCGCTAACTTTTTTCATTACATAGATGTAATCTTTTTTACTTAGAGCAGCTAATCTATTAGAACCTCTCGGAAAAGTAAAAAAGTTACAGTAAAATCCACGATCTATTGCGAATTCTGCAACCTGTTCAATTTCATTTAGGTTTGAGCTTAGGATAGGAAAAAGAAGGACTTTTGAATACCGGAAATTGTTATCCAGCCAACTCATAAATTGACTTATCTTTTGATAATGCCCGCTAACTCCGACTAAACGATCGTGTTTTTCACTTATTGTTGAAAAAAGTTTAACTCTTATTTGACCGAAATTTAAGATAACATTTGATTGTTCTCCCAAAGGCACATTATAATTTGTATCAATAGATATTTGTATCTCTTTCTCTTTGCACATCGAGAATATACGATTAAGTCGCTCATCCAGTAAAGGCTCTCCTCCTGAAATCGCTATAGTTGTCAAATTGTTGTTTATCTTTATATAGTTCATAACTTCATTAAAAGTGGTATCATGCATTTTTTTCCGGAAGACGTTGTTGAAGCAAAAGGAACAGTTTAGTCCACAATAGGTATTTAAAGTCATAGAGAGAATTATAGGTTCCTCAAAAGATGAAAGCATTCTTGATCACAGTCCTTCTTCAAGCCAGCAGGTTGTATCAGATCCTAAATAATCTCCGGTCAAGGCAAACGCATCGGCTCTGCATCCACCACATATATTTCGATATCGACAAAGACCACATTTTCCATTAAATGCCGAACGATTTCGAAACTTATTGAGAATTTCGGAATTCATCCAAATATCTTCCAGACTTCTGTTTTTTAGATTTCCAACAGGTATTCGGAGTCTTACGCAAGGATAAATATCTAAATTACTGTTTATTACTAAAGAAGCTATACCTGCAGTACAACCACCTGTAATTTTATATGAATTTATTTTTTTTAAATTATTTTTAAATATAAAGCGAAGCGGGTCCCTGCAACTGATTTCATTTTCCACAATTAGCTTTAGTAAGCCCTTCCATTCTTTAGATGATATAGATTTCATGGATTTTCCATTCCCGATAGGGGTCATCCTCTCTGCCCCAAATGGGATTTCTAATCTTTTGGCTATAGCATAAGTTTCTTTTAATATATTTTTATTTAAGCAATTTAACGTCATGAGAAGTGTAACATGAATACCAGATAATTTTAAATATATAGCAGACTCAATTGCATTTTCGAAAGTATTTGCGCCTCTTATCTTTTCGTGAATTTCACGGGTACCATCCAAGCTAATTTGAACGTCATCGAATGCATTAAATAAATATGCAGGAAAATTTTTAATTAATTGCCCATTTGTAGTCAAAAAGATCCTTTTGCAATATTTCTTCATGTCTCTTGCAACGTCAAACACGCTTTCTCCAATTAAAAGCGGCTCCCCTCCAGAAATAGTTACAAAACTGGGCCTAATCTTTTGTAATTCGTCAATAACAATTTTAATATTTTCCTGAGATAAAGTTGTGCCTTGGT
>JBAQYG010000054.1:0-4036 GCA_049299915.1 Minisyncoccia bacterium
CGTTTGGTGAATAATAGGGAATACTGTGTTACCAAAGAAAGTGAAGGGGCTGCTGGTAGTATCTATACTAATTATGCCTATGCTTTTCCCAAGGACACAAAAACTATTATTTTTACCTTTACCACTCGGGCTACTCAATGTGCTAATTACGATGAACCCAATAAAACTGCTTGCGAGAAAGAGCGAGAAGCTTTTGATTTAGATGGGATTGTAGATAGAATGGCCCAAAGTCTCTATTTTGGTGATTAGTAATTCTTGTATGCTTATTCACGTTAAAGTATTCCCAGGTTCTAGTAAACAGGAAGTAATTAAAAAATCAGAAGACTCTTTTGAAGTTAAGGTTATCTCGAAGCCAGAAAGGGGAATGGCTAACAGGGAATCATTAGAATTATTAAGTCGTTATTTTAAAATTCCCAGAGCTAATATTCGTCTTATAAAAGGTGCCCATACTCATAGTAAAATTTTCGAAATAGATCAGATAAAATAATTTATTTCTACTAAAAAACCCCTACCTGATTAGGTAGGGGGTGTTCATGTGCTTAGAGTGTTCGTATGTTCATGTGCAGGGTGTTCGTAATAGATGGCCAACAGCTTTATACTCTTGTATAACATCTAAAACGATGCCCTGAACGATGTCTTCGCTGGAATAGTTCAGACCATATGTCATTCTTATGGCCTCAATTATGTAGCCTATAGTCTTTTTCCACTCATCAGAACCTTCTTCAAGATTGTAGTTTATTTTCAATCCCGACTGACGTATTATGATCACGATTTGCGAAATCTCCATTGGACATCTCCTTTAGAAATCGTTAAGAATATCGCTAGTATCCGTAACTATAAACTCGTACCAGTTCGGATACTCACTGGTGAAGAACCAGGTTCTCAGAGAGTCGATTTTTCTTTTTGTTAGAGATTCTTGGAAACGTTGTCTTGACTGGGAACTGTAAATTCGTACCAAACAGGACCTTCGTGGGTGAAAAACCATTTTCTCAACAGACTATCTTGGACATATGTCCTATGGAATATTACTATAGGAGTTTGAGCTGAATCAAAGTTAATAATCATCCTATCTTTGATTTCTTTTTCTGAGATTCTGTCATTTTCCTTGATAACAAAGATTGTATTTGGTAGGTCATGAGAATCTTTCTGTATGATGATATAAAAGATTCTCTCGCCCTCCTTGATTGCTAGTAATTGGTGACTTTCTGGCATAGGACTTTTCGGTAAGATATCTCCAATCACTAGGGATATAAGAAAAAGTATCCCTAGAAAAACTATACAACTTCGAATAACCTTAGGAGATTGATACGGGTCACTAGACCAGTCAATCATGGTGATAATAAACAAGAATATTAATACGCATAGTATTCCCATGATTTTCCTCCTGAAGAAGAAAACATAACGCGGTTGTCGCGCCAACTTGTTAGCTGGGGAATTCAATTAAACGGCTCAATTGATTCCGTTCTTTTTTATTTCCCCTCACTCTAGGAGTTTCTTAATTGCTCTGTCAGCCTCTCCGTAATAGAATGGAACTCCATTAACGGAAAGATCTAGAGTGTTTGGCTCTTCGGCATTGATGATTACCACTGAGTGTCCCTTTCTCTCAAGCGTATTGGCAAGGTTGTGAGCTTCTGCACTTCTGTTACTCCCAACATAGAGCCCTATATTCAAACCTACTCCTGCCATAATATCCCCCCTTTAACCAAGCATGCGATTTACGCTCGTCGTAGCGTTTACAAACTTGTGAATAACTGGGATTTAGAGACAAATTATATTGTTTTCAAATCCCAGCTATTCATTTAATTTAATTGTAAATGAACTAAAATATTCTATCCAAAAGATAGAATATTTATAACACAGAGTTATTGTCTGGTCAATAAATATGACTTTGCAAATTTAGTAGAACTGGAAACACAATTTAACAATATTAGACCTTTACTTTAGAATTTTTTAGACTATACTCTACAGATAGAAAAACTATTCTATGCCTTTTTATAAGGTAATATTTACTTGTTCATTTAAGCCTAATTTTAATAACAATCCCATCTGAGATTTAGATGGATTATTATTTTAGTTAATGAATTTTAATAAATAAAAAATTAGGATTAGGTACATTATGAAAATTGGCATTACTTACAACCTTTCGCCCGAAGCTATGGCTTCAGACGAAACGCCTAACGATAGAGCTGATGAATTCGATTCCATAGAAACAGTAGAAAACATTGAGAAGGGGATTATTTCAGCTGGACACGAACCTATAAGATTGGGTTTTGGTCTTGAAGCTATGCATAAACTAGAGAAAGAGCCAGTAGATTTAGTTTTTAATATAGCCGAAGGTTTATATGGTAGGGCTCGTGAAGCTCAAATGCCAGCCCTTTTAGATATGATGAAGATTCCTTATACTTTCTCCGATACTCTGACAACATCTCTTGCTTTAAATAAAACTCTTACTAAACAAGTTCTCATGGCCGAAGGTATTAATACTCCTGATTTTTGGTATGTGGATACCTTGAATCAATTAGAAGAAATTATTAATAGCGGAAAAATCAATTATCCCTTATTTGTTAAGCCATCAAGTGAAGGCTCTAGTATGGGAATAAATGAAAAATCCCGTATTGCTTCAGATGAAGGTTTGAGAGAACAAGTAGCCCTTCTACTTTCCATGTATCCTGGTTCCCACGCTCTTATAGAAACTTTTCTTCCTGGACGTGAGGTCACAGTAGGTGTTATTGGTAATGAAGACCCTCAAATTTTAGGAATTATGTCATTTCGTTTATTAAGCGGAGTAGAAAAGGATTTTTTCTATACTCCTGAGATTAAACATAATTGGGAAAAATATTTAGTGCCCGAATGTCCCGCCAAACTTACCCCCGAGGAATATGAAAAAGTTTCTACTCTAGCTTTGAGGGTATTTAAAATTTTACATTGCAGGGACTGTGCTCGTATTGATATTCGTTTTGACGCCAATAATGAGCCATCTTTTGTGGAAATAAATCCATTAGCTGGTCTTACGAAGGGAAAGAGTGATATTCCTGTGATGGCCGAATTTATGGGAATCTCTTACGAAAAGCTTATCGGTCGTATAATTGAAGAAACTATTAAACGAATAGAACTTGAGAAAAAAGATAGTTTCCAATATATAGAAAAGAATCATTTCCAAACAGTAAATGTTTCTCAAGTAAAATAATCATAAGGTAAGAATTTAAATTTAAGAAACTATAGAGACCCGACTTTTTGTCGGGTTTTTTAGCGAATTTGATTTAGAAAACATGAATCCAATCTCTGTTTACAAAATACTATAAAAATGTTTCAATAATGCCAAGTTTAGATAATGAACACTGAAGTTCATTTCAATAATGGAACGACTGGTTTGCTGATCTTTACAAGTAAAAATTACTACAAAGGAGGAAAGATGCTATCTCTACAACGACTTTACAAGTTAGCTGCACGGGCATGCATAACTAGTGACATATTATATCACTATTCTTGGTGGAAAATGACTATTCTATCTGATTCTCAAAGAACCATCTTGGTGTCTATGAAATTCAGGTTGATGGCCATACTGAATGTTTCTGCAAAGAAAAACTATGGTATTACTAATCCTATTCTTGTTGATACGCTATCTTGCGTATACTTCTTGGGTTTTTGGCAGGAAGAGAGATTGGCTTTGATTCAAAATACCATAAGGGTTATTAATACTGCCCTTAGCAGCACTTGGCCCGTTGATCGCAACAAATTCCAGCAGACCATTCGATACTTGGAAGAGTTAAGCCTGTATGCGTGGAAAGATGAAACGATTCGTATTACAAAAGGAATTGACTCGCAGGATCTCGTGTCGGTGCTAAACCTCATCTTGAAGTGGGGCTAACCAACTTTGGAAGGAGGAACCATGGCTAATCTGTCAAAAGAAGATGAACTGAAGTTGCTGCAAAGATTGGAATTTATTCCAGACAACCCTGCATCAATAAGAAACATAGCGGATCTGCTTGAATCGATTGCTAAACAGGTGGAGCGAGAAGAACATGACCCAAACAGT
>JBAQYG010000055.1:0-1614 GCA_049299915.1 Minisyncoccia bacterium
GCCAGGCTCCGAGAAGAGCGCCAGGAGTTTTTCGGCTGTGACCCTGCTTCTGGAAGACGAGGCAAGCCGTGTATTAGATGATTTATATAATTCAGTTCGGCCCATGTTGGCCGTCAGTAATGGCCGACACGTTCTCATGAGTACCCCCTTTGGCAAGCGCGGACATTTCTTCAAAATATGGAATGAGCAGCGAGATTTATGGGAGTGGTACGAAATACCAGCGGAAATGTGCCCGCGCATAACGAAAGAGTTCTTAGACGAGGAGAAAAGGATCAACCCCTGGTTTGAGCAGGAATATCACTGCAAGTTCCTGGAAACCACAGATAGCGTTTTCACTTTTGAGCAGGTGTCGGCAACAATCTCGGATGAAGTGGAACCCTTAATTATTGAGGTGCCTGAATGGTAAGATTTTACATTGGTTTGGATTTGGGGCAGGCGAGCGATTATACGGCGCTCAATGTCATGCAGGAAGTTGCCGGCAAGGCCGGAAATATCTATCATGTTCGCAGGTTGGAACGCATACGAGGCGAGAGCTATCCAAATATTGCCAAAAAAGTAAATGCAATCATGAACTCGCCCGCTCTTAGAGGGCATGCGGGCCTGGTAGTTGACCAAACTGGAGTGGGCGCGCCTGTGGTCGATCTTCTCAGGCAGGCCGGTCTGAAACCGGTTGCTGTTTCTATTCATGGCGGAGATGCCACGACCCGAGAGGGCGCTAACTGGAAAGTCCCCAAACGCGACTTGGTTGGGACCTTGCAGGTGCTCCTCCAGTCCGGTCGGTTCAAGGTGTCCGATAAACTCAAGCTGGGACCTATCCTGCAAGCGGAGATGTTGAATTTCAAAGTCAAGATCGATCCGGTGACGGCTCACGATTCTTATAGTGCATGGAGAGACAATGAGCACGACGATCTTGTTTTGAGCGCTGCTCTGGCTGCCTGGTGGGCAGAACGCCAGCCGAAACCATGTGGCCCGCTAACTTTCGCAGGCCAAACAAAAAGGCCCATAAATAGCACCACAGGCAGCGGCCCGAACTGGTTCGCAGAGGCAGCCAGGGGGCACAACCACGGCGGCGCAGGCGCGACCTTCATAGGCGGCATCAACCATAGATCACGGTAATTAATATATTATACAGTTGATGAACTCTAAGAGGATGTGAGCGGGCTGGGACTTCCCGCTCCTCCGCCCCGAATAGATTGACGAACATTGTTTTTATCTGATGGTGATTAATTTTATGACAAGCTACGATGTCCTAGCCATGCATGGGCAGCCCCCGCAAAAGCAGATGCGGAGAGCAGGCAAGCCCAGAAGGCTGGACTCAAAAGACCTGGTCAAAGCCTTCTGCAGGCCGGATGAAACGAAGGTCTGCCTGGTCGGGAACGGCTGCTATGTCTTTGTGACGACAACGACCGAGAGCCACGATGATATAACGCTCTTTCTGATCGCCAGCGAGAGACGGGAGGCGATCAAGCAGGCGATAGACAGCATCTTCCTGGCCGGAGAGAGCCCCGCTCCGGTGGAGATTGACCAGGAGCTGCGTGAGTACGCAGACGGCATTTTTGCTGGAAGCTGGCACGTATTCGAAGCAGAGGGACTTTCTTTCACCTTCCTCGCCTC